>JAACDW010000181.1 GCA_009936775.1 Pseudomonadota bacterium | reverse complement strand
TGCAATCGCAAAACCGTGCCAAAGCAGCCATTGAGAACGGCCACTTCGACAGCCAAATCATCGCCATTGAAGCGCCCGAAATGGATGACGACTTTGAGCGCACAAATAATATGCTCAGCGTCACCCGCGACGAAGTGCCAAGAGATACCAGCCTGCAAGCCTTAGCTGGTTTGAGGAGTGTTGCCAGAGACAATGGCGTACATACCGCTGGCACCTCATCACAAATCGCCGATGGCGCGGCAGCCGTGCTCATGATGAGCGCGACCAAGGCCAAGGAACTGGGTCTTACCCCAGTGGCGGTGATTCGCGCTTCTGCCTTGGTTGGCTGTGATCCGGTAATGATGCTTGAGGGCCCTATTCCCGCGACAGAAAAAATGCTCGAACAAACCGGCCTCAACATTGCCGACATAGATGTCTTCGAAGTCAACGAAGCCTTCGCTTCAGTGGTTTTGGCATGGGCGAAAACCGTCGGCGCGGATATGGCGAAAGTGAACCCCAATGGTGGTGCCATTGCCCTGGGGCACCCCTTGGGCGCAACAGGCTGTATATTGGTTACCAAGGCCGTGCATGAGCTGCAACGCACCGAAGGCCGCTATGGGCTGATTTCCATGTGCTGTGGCGGCGGTCTCGGTACGGGTACACTGATCGAGCGCGTAGCCTAAGTTCGTCCGAGCACCGGCTAAAGAGTGCGCCCCAGCCACCACTGAAACAGTTTCGCCACGGTTGGGGTCATGCGCTGCTTGTTGTAGGCATCACTTAGGCGCTTGAGATATTCGCTGCGGGTCGGATAGCTAAACAGCGTCTTTTGCGCTGCAACAAGCCCCAGACCATTGCTCATCATGAGGCATATTGGCGCGAGCAGTTCCCCTGCGTCATAGCCTACTATCGTAGCACCAAGAATTTTATCCGCGCCTTGTTGGGTATAACCCTCGGCCTGCTGCACCGATCCATTCAGCACCCTTGGGTCCGCCCTCGAGCGATCCAGCTCATTCAAATCAAATGCAAACGTATCGAAGGCCACACCCTGCTGCTGCAACTGCACTGGATTAGCCCCCACCGCGGCCACCTCCGGGTCGGTATAGGTGCAGTGGGGTACTATCAGTCCATCGACCTTGGCAGTCGGCGCAAACAGTGCATTTTGAATTAACGCACGAGCCTGCGCATCGGCGTGATGGGTAAACTGCAGACGGGCAGTACAGTCGCCGGCAGCAAAGATTTCTTTGTTGCTGCTTTGCAGCTTTGCGTTGGTCATAACAAAGCCCTGCGCATCCGTGCGCACACCGGCAGCCGGTAAATTCAGACCATCGGTGTTGGGCTTGCGGCCAAGGGCTACCAGCACGCGTTCACAGCTGACGGTTTTATCGCCACAGACCACGATACCCTGATCGCGGATGGCTTCAACGCCCTGCCCAAGATAAAGATCTACACCCGCCCCAGTGAGGGCTGCGGCAACCGCCGCGCTGGCCAGCACTGTTTCGTTAGGCAGCACGCGATCTGCCATCTCAAACAACGACACCTTAACACCGAGCCGCGCGAGGGCTTGGGCTAGCTCGCAGCCAATGGCCCCGGCGCCTAAAATTGCCAGTGACTCAGGGGCTGCAGGAAGATCGAATACGGTTTCGTTAGTCAGCGGATTCGCCGCCGCTAATCCGGGTATGGGGGGTACTGCGGCGCTGGCTCCCGTGCAAAGAGCGATACGACGTGCGTTCAGCGGCACCGCGTCAACACAAATGTCACCGTCATCATTAAACTCGGCATCACCAAGAAAGACATCTACCCCAGCCTCACTGTAGCGCTGTACCGAATCGTGCGGTGCAATACCCGCGCGCACTTCGCGCAGCCATGCAAAGGCTTGCTGAAAATCTGAAGGACCCTGCTTACTGAACGACAGCAGTGCCTTGGAGGGCATACATCCCACATTCAAACAGTCACCGCCCATGCGGTGGCGCTCGATAAGCGCCACTTTTGCGCCAAGACCTGCCGCGCCTATGGCACTAATTAACCCAGCAGGACCAGCACCAACGACTACTAAGTGATGACGCGACTGGGGTCGCGGATTTTGATAGTCCTGGGGACTGAGCAAGCGCCAAGCCACATCATCAAAGTCAGCGCCGGGATAATTTAACTTACTCATTCAGGCTTGCCGTTGTTGGTTTCTGCTTGATCGCCGGTGCCGTCTGTTGCGTCCAGTTGATCTGGTGTCGTAGAGGCCTGTAGCTGCTGCTCTAGGGAGCCAGACGCGAAACGAGTAATCAGAACCGTTAGCACTAGGGTTGCTGCCAAACCCAAATACAGCAGCGTGTTACCTACCGGCGATTCGGCTAGATCACCGCTAAACAGCGCAGTGAGGTTTTGCGCAATGGAACCCAGATAGACATACAGCAAGGTGCCGGGAATCATCCCCAGCCAAGACACTAAGACATAGGTACGTAGCGGCACCTGAGTCAAGCCAAGGGCATAGTTGAGCAAGACGAAGGGCAACGCTGGGGACAGTCGAGTGAGCAGCACCACTAGCGCGCCCTTTTCACCAACTGCCCGATCAAGGGCAGAAAAGCGTGGCAGGCTACCAAGTTTGCCTGCCACCCAATCCCGAGCCAGAAAGCGACCGACAACGAAGGCACAGGTCGCGCCTACTGTGCTAGCAAAGGACACGAGTACGAAGCCATAACCGAGGCCAAAGAGATATCCCGCACCGAGGGTGAGCAGGCTACCGGGCAACATCAGCACGACACCACAGATGTAAAAGGCAACGAAGACCGCCCAAGAAATGGTGGGGTTGGCCTGCACCCAAGCAAAAAACGCTGACAGCCAGTCGACTACGGGTAGGCTTGTCGCCGCTACCGCGAGGCCAACTAGGGCGATGAGGAAAATTACTTGCTTGGACACTACAGGGCTTCCGCCATTTCACGCAGGTTGAACTTTTGCACCTTGCCCGTGGAGGTTTTAGGCAGATCCGCGAACACCACATGTTTTGGCACTTTAAAACGCGCGAGATTTTCCCGGCAATAGGCCACGACCTGCTCTGCATCTAAAGCCGCTCCGGGCTTGAGGGCAACAAAGGCGCAGGGTGTTTCGCCCCACTTCGCGTCGGTTTTGGCAACCACTGCGGCCTCCATAATGGCCGGATGCTTAAATAGCAGGTCTTCAATTTCGATGCTGGAGATGTTCTCGCCACCAGAGATGATAATGTCCTTGGAGCGGTCTTTAATCTGCAGATAACCGTCTTCGCCCCAGACCGCCAGGTCGCCTGAATGAAACCAGCCGCCGTCAAAGGATTCAGCGGTCGCCGTGGGGTGTTTCAAATAGCCCTTCATGACATTGTTACCGCGCATCATGACCTCGCCAATGGTCACGCCGTCTTGGGGCACCGGCACTAAGGTCTGGGGGTCTGCCACCATCAACCCTTCCAGCATTTGCCCGCCTACACCCTGTCGAGCTTTCAACGAGGATTGTGCTGTGCTGTCCAAGCCACCCCAAAGATCGTCACGCCATGCGCAGAGTGTGACAGGCCCATATGTTTCCGTCAGGCCGTAAACATGCGTAACGTCAACGCCCTGCTCCTGCATGCCTTGAATAATGGCCGCAGGCGGCGCAGCACCTGCCGTCATGGTTTTAATGGGCTTCGTGACCAATTGTTTTAGCTCGTCGGCGGCATTTAGCAGGGTATTGAGTACCACCGGCGCACCACAAAAATGCGTGACCCCAAAGCGTCCAATGGCTTCGTATACGGCATCCTCGCGCACTTGGCGCAAGCAAACAGAGGTGCCAGCGTTGACCGCCAGTGTCCAAGGGAAGCACCAGCCGTTGCAGTGAAACATCGGCAGAGTCCATAAATAAACCGGGTGCTCGCCCATATCCCAAGTCAGCGCATTAGAAACGGCATTTAGATAAGCACCGCGATGGTGATAAACCACACCCTTGGGGTTACCCGTTGTGCCCGAAGTGTAGTTCAGGGCAATGGCATCCCATTCGTCAGCGGGCAGGTAGGCACTGGCATCCAATGTCTGCAGGAGATCCAAGGCTGGCGGACACTGGTTAACCAAGTCTTCGTATCCTTCACTGCCCTACAACTTACCCTCGGCGTAGTCGGCATCGTCGATGTATATCACCTCAGGAGCACTGGTCATTTGCGCCAATGCCTGTTCGGTTACCGGACCAAACTCTCTGTCTACAAGCACCAGACGAGCTTCACCGTGCTCAAGGATGAAGGCTATAGTGGCGGCATCGAGACGAATGTTGATAGCATTCAAAACCGCCCCGCTCATGGGAACAGCGTAATGGGCCTCAAACATTTCCGGAATGTTGGCGCTGATAATCGCAACGGTATCACCACGACCGATACCACGCGCGTTGAGCGCGGCTGCTACATTGACGCCGCGGTAGAACACCTCTCGCCAAGTTAGCGTGCGATCGCCGTAACAGACCGCGGCTTTGTCACCGTAGACCATGGCCGCACGACGCAGCATGGAAATAGGCGATAACGGCACAAAGTTCGCCGCGTTTGCGCCAAGATCCTCATCAAATATGCTCACTGCTGTTTCTCCACTGTACTGGGTTAGTGACGACTATCTAACCGCACTTTTTGGGTCTCGGTGGGGCAGCCGAATACGCTGTGCCTGTAAATTGGCGAGCGCATCGGCGTTCATGGTAATGGCCTTTCGCGCCTTTAAGTCCATGCGCAGACCAATGGCCTGCGCGTTCACGCAGCAGGCACCTGTGCGCTGATTAAAGACAAGATGGGCAAAAGATTGCACTCGCGGACCTACCTCAATAATGCCAGAGAAAATTTGAAACGGATCATCTGTACGCAGCGTCCCGGCATAGGTACGTCTGAATTCGACTACCGCCCCGCCCTCGTTGCCGCTGGCTTCACTCTCAGGAAATATTGCACTCCACAAATGAGCCATAGAGTCTGAGATTCGCCCCATGCAGTAATAAGGCAGCAGCTGCTGCTCGGTAGTGCATTCTGCTGGCTCTAGTACCCCTGCACCAATCATCCGAAAACCCAGGTCTATCGCCTGGGCTTGAGTCAAAGCATGCAAGGCCAAATCTGCGTTGATACCTCGCGGCCAAGCGTGGGCAATCGCCTCTGGCTTTACCCGCTGAGATAGCGCCCTGAGCCGATGGGCAACCGCAGTAGCGCCAAAATCGCAGAGCATGGAGCAGGCGACTAGCCCTGAAACCTCGTTGCGCAGCTCCACCAAAACCTGAAATTCGTCATGGCCTACCGCCGTAAAGTAACCCCCCAATGGCGCCGCAAGGCGGGATTCAGCCTGAAAACGAATATGCTGACGTTGGATTAAACTGGGCAGCCGCGGTAGATCATGGGCATCAATACACTGCTCGGCGAGCAGTCCTGCGAGCAGGGTTTGATAAAGTTTCTGCTCGCAAAAGCGCACGTTGAGATGATCGTTCTCGTCGCACTCCCAGCGGTTCACACTGCCGCGATAGGTCAGCTGCATGCTAGTTCCTCTGAGCTAAATAAGATTGGACGGCTACAGACCACTGAGCAGAATCATAAAGACTGCCGGTGCGACAACATAGCGCATGAGTTGGGACCAAGGCCTAAACCAGCGGCCAGCGACGAAGTTTAACTCGTTTTCGCTAATCCACAGCGGTACTCGCCACGCGACCAGCACCGCGATAAGCAGACCACCCACCGGTAACATCACCTGATTCGGCAGGTAATCGATCCAATAGGCCAAAGACTGACCAAGAATCGCCACATCAGACCAATTGTTATAACTGAGGGCACTGATCACAGTAAACGGGAACAGCGCGGCAAAGGTAACCAACGTGGCTCGACGCCGAGACAGCCCTAAACGCTCGGCCAAGAAACCTGTCACCGGCTCAGACAAACCAACAATTGATGTAACAGCCGCAACGCAGAGCAGCAGGAAAAAGGCCGCGCCGACGATCGCGCCGCCATCCATACGCGAAAATGCCACTGGCAAGGTTTGGAAAATCAGCCCGGTACCGGCAGCAACATCGAGCCCGTTATGAAAGACCATTGGAAAAATCACAAGACCCGCCAACAGGGCTACCAGGGTGTCCGCTGCAACAATAATCAGAGCCGATCGAGCGATGGATATACTTTTTGGCAGATAAGCGCCGAACATCATCATGCCCGCCATGGCGACACCAATAGAGAAAAAGGCTTGGGACAGCGCTGCTAAGAAAGTGCCACCGTCGACCTTGGAAAAATCTGGAGTGAACAAATAATTTAGCGCTGCCGGCATGCCACCCACAAAAATATTGAAAACCATCAACGCGACTAACAGCGCAAAGAGCATTGGCATGAGTATTTTGACTGCCCGCTCAATACCCTGCTGAACACCACTGGCGATAATGGTGGCAGCGCCTACCAAGGCCACTGCACCCCAGAAGACCAGCGTGAGCGGGTCAGCCATTAACCCTGCAAAAGCCGCCTCCGCTGCACTGGCCGAGGGCGCCAACATATGGCCCGCAAGCGCCAAATAGAAGTAGTACAGGACCCAACCGGCGACTACTGCATAAGAGGTAAGGATGCTGAAGGCAGTCAGCACGGTGAGATTACCAACCCAAGACCAGCGCCGGCTCAGACCCGCCTCAACGGCAACTGCCGCGATGGCAAACGGCGGTGACTTCTGTCCGCGTCGGCCAAGCAACAACTCCGCCATCAGGATCGGCACGCCGATCCCGATGGCACACGCCAGATAAATCAAGACAAAGGCAGAACCACCGTTTTCGCCGGTGACATAGGGGAAACGCCAGATGTTGCCAAGCCCCACGGCAAAGCCAACGGACGCGAAAATGAAACCGCTCCGCGACCCCCAAACGCTCTGCCCTGCTGCCACCTAACGGCCTTTAAATTCGGGAGCGCGCTTCTCGACAAAGGCTTTTACAGCGTTCTTATGGTCCTCGGTAGTAAAGCAGCGGGCCATGCCGGCAGCCTCACGGTCCAGTGCTTGACTTAGGGTGCCGGTATAGGCGGCGTTCAGATTCCCCTTCATATAGCCCAACGCCACAGTGGGCAGCGCCGCTAACTGAGCGGCCATGGTGCCGACCATGGCGTCGTAGCCATCCGCATCGGCGACCTGGTTGACCAAGCCGAATTCAAATGCCTGCTGGCCGGTTATGACCGGTGCCGTAAAGAGCAGTTCACGAGCCTTTGCTTGGCCGACAAGGTAGGGCAAGAAATGCGATACACCGTAATCGCCGGATAGACCCACTTTGGCAAAAGCCGTGGTGAGCTTGGCAGTGTTGAGTGCGACGCGCAGATCGCAGGCCAGCGCCATGGAAAGTCCCGCACCAGCAGCAGCCCCGGGAATTGCAGCCAGCGTCGGTTTGGCAATTTCGTGCAACATTTTCGACACCTCGAAGCCCCCACGTAGGCCGGCGATGCGTTCCTCTTGGGTTGGCGGCAATGCATTTCCACCAGCACTGGAGGCAAAGCCTTTGACATCGCCACCGGCGCTAAAAGCACCCCCAGCCCCTGTTAGCACGATGCAACGCACCTCACTGTCTTGAGCAAGGCGCGGCAGAGCAGACAGCAGCCCTTGTACAATGTCGCCGCTCATGGCGTTGCGTGCCGCGGGCCGAGTCATGGTCAGCGTCGTAACACCATCGGCATGACTTTCGATTAACTGGGCGTGATCAGTCATTTTGATTCCTTTTTTTTCCTCCGCGATTTTTGCTGCGCGATGTTCACTGCGTGCTCAGCCGCTTACCAGCGTCTGCGCGCTATCGGCAGAGCGGGTCCGCGCACCGTGCAAACTCGTAGACTTAACGGTTACCCGCTTGAGTCAGCCAGTAGACGATCGCACCTAAGACAACAAGCCCCAGCGCCATGAGGCCCTCCAGAGGGCGGGCGCGCACCAAGTATATCAAGGTCCATAGAATAATGACCGAATACACAAGCAGCGGTAATGGGTACCAAGGCATCTGGAACGGGCGCGCTAGATCGGGTTCGCGCAGCCGCAGCACCAAGGCACCAATCACCGTAAGCAGTGAATTCAGCGCAAGAATGGCGCCAGAGAAGACGATAATTTGTTCAAAGCTGGAAGTTATGATCAGCGCCAGAGTAAAGCCCACCTGAACCATGACAGCAACGGCAGGCACGCCGTTAGCCGTGGTACGAGAGAGTACTTGCAGGGCGCGAAAGTCTTGGCCCATCACCTGCAGCGCTCGGGGGCCTGCCAGCAGCATCGCGCTGACGGTCGAGACCAGCAAAACGCCTAGCATGCCGCCAATCAACGCCGCACCGGTTGGGCCAAAGGCATATTCCGCCACCACATAGCCGATTTCGACTTTACCGGCCATGGCCTGCATGGGGGCGACAGTGAGAAACATGGCATGCAGGGCCAGGTAAAGGGCAGTCACCGCAGCGGTGCCAATCATTAAAATGCGCGGTAAATTGCGCGTGGGGTCGAGGACCTCACCACTGAGATAGGTTGCCGCGTTCCAGCCAGTGTAGGCGTAATTGACGTAGATTAGCGCCACCGCAAACCCGCCCGAGCCGAGCAAGGCTAGGTCTTGAAACTGCGGTATCCAGCTAACATTCTGCACAGTATCTACCTGCCACCACGCAAGCAGCATGAAGACCAGAATAAGCACTACCTTTATGGCGGTGAAAGTTTGTTGAAAGACACTGGAACCGTTGCGGCTGCCAAGGTGAATGGCGCCTATACCTAGAACCAGGGCTATGCTGATTGGCACAACGGGTAGTTCAGGAAAAACCGATCGCAAATAGGTGGCAGCGGTAATGGCCGCAGCAGCGGTAGGTGCGGAAAAACCGACGGTGACGGAAACCCAGCCCGAAATGAAGCCCGCCGCCGGATGATAGATGCGGCTGAGAAAATTATATTCGCCACCGGACCGGGGCAAGGCGGCACCCAATTCGGCATAGCACAACGCCCCACACAGGGCGACTACGCCGCCTATGAGCCAGAGCAGCAAAATCATGCCGGCGTGCTGAATATCCAGCAACTGAAAGCCCAAACTGGTAAACACCCCAGTGCCTACCATGTTCGCAACCACCAAGGTGATCGCTGTGCGCTGACTAAAAAACTGACTCGACTGATTCATTCCGACTCGCTGTTAGCTGCTGGGCAGCAGTTTTCAATAAATCTTTGCTGGGGTTGACGAATCATCCTGCCGCATAATTCAGGGTAATTGTCTAGATAAGAGAAAGCTATGTCCGGCTCTGCATTCACGCCAGAAAACAGCATCAGGGCGGCAATTGCCGAAGATGAAGCGTCGATCATGACCCTACTGCCCTATCTTGCAGACTTTGAGATACCGCCGCGACGTCAACCCGAGCATTTGTGGTCTGGTGATGCAGCAATGGCCCGCGAAATCTTAGCTGGCACACTAACGTCTTCGTTCATCGACGTCGCCACAGACTTGGACGAGCAGATCAGTGGCTTTATTATGGTCAGTCTGCGGCAGGAGCTGTTGAGCCATGCGCCAAGTGCCCACTTAGAAGCCATTGTCGTGGCACCGCATGCACGCGGCACGGGCCTAGGCAAGCGTCTGATGCAACACTGCGAACATCGGGTCACTGCATTGGGCGCCTGCTCGCTAACCCTGCATGTGTTTGCCCGCAATGCCCGGGCACGGGCACTTTATGCGGCCCAAGAGTTTGACGAAGAGCTGATTCGCGCCATCAAGTGGTTGAACTAATGCGACCCTGATCACGAAACTGATCTTTTCCGCGTCGCTTGACCTGCAAGTGCTCGCTGGCAGCCAGAAAACTGTGACACATTAGCCATCAATCACCATGGATTGATCTGGTTATGGACCTTACTGAACTGTCTACTCTTATGGCGCTGACCCTTGGCGTTGGCTGGGCCAGCGGTATCAACCTCTATGCTGCAGCGCTAGCACTGGGGATGGCGGGTGCGACTGGATACGCGGACTTACCCCCTGGCCTTGAGATTTTACAGAACCCCTTGGTTATCGGCGCAGCAGGTCTGATGTACGCGGTGGAATTCTTTGCTGACAAAATCCCCGGCGTCGACACCGTTTGGGACACCTTACATACCTTTATACGGCTGCCAGCAGGAGCCCTCCTCGCCGCTGGCATGTTCGACGATCAATCCATGGCGCTCGAACTGGCTGCATCGATTGTTGGCGGTGGACTTGCCGCCACCTCCCATGCAACCAAGGCGGGTTCTCGTGTAATCATCAACACCAGCCCGGAACCCTTTAGCAACTGGACCGCCTCAATAGCCGAGGATGTATCAGTATTTGGCGGCGTTTGGCTGATGCTGAACCAGCCGTGGACCTTTGTCGGCTTACTGGTAGTTTTCTTGCTGCTGCTGGTTTGGTTGCTGCCGAAAATATGGCGCGGCGTAAAGCTACTGTTCGCCAAAATCCGCAGCTTCTTTGGCGGCCCGCCCGCCCAACCGCTAGCAGCCCAGAGCGCAGAAGGCCCCGCTGCCGTGAGCGACGAGGGCGGCAGCAAAAGCGGTCAAAACTAGGCCTGTGCAGCCAACCTAGTCGCTGCGATAGTTGCCCTGACGCTTATCAAAAAATGCCTCGATGGCCTCTCGGTGGTCTGGCTCGGCGTGGCAAATGGCCTGATAACCCGCGGATTTATCCAGCAGTTCATCCAGTGAGGCGTTTTGGCTGGCGCGCATCAATTGCTTGGTCAGACGCACCGCATGAGGTGGATTGCTGGCAATACCGGCAGCTAAGGTTTGCGCTCGCGCAAGCAAGGCTTCCGGCTCGACCACTTCCGACACCAAACCCATCTGCAGCGCTGCCTCTGCTTTGACTGGCTCACCAGCAAAGGCCATAAGACAGGCATTCGAATAACCAACAACACGAGGTAAGAACCACGCGCCACCATCGCCCGGAATTAGGCCTAGCTTGGCGAAACTTTCCGCGAACATGGCCTTACTGCTGGCAATACGAATATCGCACATGGTGGCCAGATCGCAGCCTGCGCCAACAGCAGGGCCATTTACCGCAGCAATTATCGGCACGTTAAGACTGTAAATAGCGCGGGGAATGCGCTGAATACCCTTGCGATAGGCCTCGGCCTGATCCATGGGATCACCACTGAACATACCCGTGCGCTCACGCATGTCTTTGACATTGCCACCGGCACAAAAAGCGCTGCCCTCGCCGGTCAGAACAACCGCTCGTATTGCCATGTTGTCGTTGATCTCTTGACAAACCTGCACAATGTCGTCGAACTGTTCAGGACCCGTTAGGGCGTTGCGAGTATCCGGGCTCGACATGGTCAAGGTCAGAACGTGGTTTTCAAGAGAGCGAGTTAAAAATGCCATAGGGACTCCGGTTAGTTACTGTCTGTGGAGGCGTCGCAGCCAAGGCCGCTGCTAATGCTAGCGTATTTTCCTAGACCGAGTGACCAAAGGGCGCGCGCCGATAGCGCAACATTTGGCCCCCACCAACGCCCAAATGTTGCCCTGCCTCCAAGGCAACTTGGCCGTTAACCACAACCATATCGATGCCTGCGGCTTCGGTTTTAGGCTCGTCGTAGGTTGCTTGGTCAATTACTTCGTCAGGCTTAAATAACAGCAAATCGGCCCAGTAGCCGGGCTTTATTTCGCCGCGCTCACTCAAGCCAAAGGTTTTTGCCGACAGCGAAGTCATGCGCCGCACGGCCTCGGGCAAAGACAGCACACCGCGCTCACGCACGTAATACCCTAGGACCCTCGGAAAAGTGCCAAACAGTCGCGGGTGCGGTTTGCCACGTAAATCTGGAATGCCGTCGCTGCCAACCATCATGTCAGCGTGGGCGAGATTCGTTTCCACATCGGCTTCGTCAATAATGAAATGTATGCACAGAGTGCGATCACCAAATGGCGCGGTCAGAATCTTAATCACCAGGTCGGTAAGCGATGTGTTCTCAGCCGCCGCGATATCCACCAGCATGCGACCCTCGTAGTGCCGAAAAGCCTTACAGCTGGCGATACGCACTACCCCTGCCAGTTCTTCACTGACCCGGTCTAAATTGAAGTACTCGATCATGCGGCCACTGCCTGCTGTGTAGGGATACACATCTAAGGTCACCGGCTGGCCCGCACTCAAGGCCGCGTCCACTCGCTGCAAGGACTCCCGCACCTTGCCCCAGTTACTTTTACCCGCTGCCTTGTGGTGGGAGATGTGCAGGTGTACGCCGCTGTCCCGGGCAATTTGCAAGCTCTCCTCTACAGCTTCGAGCAGACGATCGCCTTCATTACGCATGTGGGTGGTGTACAGGGCATCGAAGGGGGCGGCCATTTTCGCCAGCTCGGTAACCTCGGCAGTATCGCTGTAGCGGCCCGGACGATAAATCAGACCGCTGGAAAAACCGCAGGCGCCCTGCGCCAGTGCGTGGCTCACATGCTGCTGCATTTGCTGCATTTCGCTGTCGCTTGGTATGCCCTTGTTGTCGCCCATCACCAGCGAGCGAACTGTGTTGTGGCCTACCAGCATCATGTTATTAATCGCCGGTTTGCGCGCCAGTGCGGCAGCGTAGTAGCCGTCTAAATCGGTAAATTCGCCTTCCAAACCCGCGAGGATGCCACCGCTGGCAGCCACCGAGTCCTTGCTTGGATCTGCCGGTATGGCGGAAAAACCGCAGTTACCGCTGACTACTGTAGTCACACCTTGAGAGAGTTTGAACTGCATGCCCGGATGGCGGAAAAATGCGCCGTCGTCGTGCGCATGGGTATCGATGAGCCCGGGACACAGGATAGACCCCGGCGCTCTGATTTCCCTGCCCTTTGCTGCAAGGCCCTGAGTCACCGTACCTACCTCGTTGATACGCCCGTCACTTACCCCAACATCGCCAATGAATTCTGCACCGCCACTGCCATCTAAGATTCGCACTTGGCGAAAGATCAGGTCATTCATCACTGTCTCCTGTTAGCCTGCATATTAGGCGGCTTAAAGGCCATAGGCCGTTGGTTGGGTGCGTATCCATTCGCCAATTCGTTCACCAATCATAAAACCGCTCAGATTGGTGTTGGCCCGCGGCACGCTCGGCATGATGGACGCGTCAGCGACCACCAGTTGCTCAAGTTCATGACAGCGCCCCATGGCATCAACCACGGCAAGTGGGTCATCAATTGGGCCCATCTTCGCGGTGCCGCAAGGATGATAGCCTGAACCGGAAAACTTCCGACACAGCTGGGCTAGATCATCCAGACTTGTGCCCCGAGTAGGATCCGGGAAAGTGACCGTCTCGATCATATCGGCTAACGCTCCACTTTGCGTAAACGCCAGCGTGTCGCGCACGCAACAGGCCAGACGACTGGCGTCACGAGGGTGTTCGCAAAAACGATTGCGCACAGTGGGTGCGGTAAAAGTACCGGTATCCGCCAGCGTCAGGTCCCCGCGCCCGTATTGGTATTCCAGCACCGGCGCGAGCATAAAGGACGGTGGGCCACCGGGGCGGCCTGCAAAGCTGATTTGTTCGATTTGCAAATCGTTGCGCTTGTCCGAACCCTCTGCGGTGTAACGCAAAATGGTCTGAATTATGGGCCGGTCGAAGTTGATTAGGTTCGGATCGCGCACCTGACAAATCACCCCAAGGGCCGGATGGTCGGATAGATTCTGGCCCACCCCGGCGGCCTTGCGCACTGCTTCAACCCCCAGATGCGCCAGCTGATCTGCAGGACCAATGCCAGAGCGCAATAGAATTGTCGGTGACATCAATGCCCCAGCGCAGAGTATGACCAAGCGAGCCTGAATCGAGCTTATGCCTTCGCCATCTGCCGCATCACTGGGCTGCACCTCCGCCCCGGTGCAACGCTTGCCATCAAAACACAGTCGTCGCACGCTCGTATCCGCTTGAATGCGCAGGTTGGGCCGAATCCGCGCCGGTGCCAAGTAGCCTACCGCAGCCGAAACCCGCAGCCGACCCAGCTTGTTCATAGGCTGAGGCCCCGCCCCGTAGCCCTCAGGGTCATTGGCATCAGCACAGGTCGGGTAACCCAATGTTTTAGCCGAGTCGAGAAAGGCCTGATGCTGCGGCTCCAACTCCGTCTCGGGGTAGCGGCGAATGGTGATAGGCCCGCTGTCCCCATGATAGGCCGCGTCGCCAAAATCCAAATCCCGCTCCAAACGATTAAAGGCAGGCAGTACCGAGGCCCAATCCCAGCCCGGATTGCCTGCTTGAGCCCATTCGTCGTAATCCTCGGGCATACCGCGCAGGGCAATGGTGGTATTTACAGCAGAGGATCCGCCCACCACGCGACCCCGAGGAAACCGATCTTTACGACCTTGGGTAGGCTCGTATTCAAAACCCCAGTCGTGGGCAGTATAGGAATTGTTGTGGGAGTTCACTAAGTCACTGGGTGTATCTGCCAGCAGCGGATAATCGGGGCCAGCCTCCAGCAAGCATACCTGTAAGTTAGGATTTTCACTGACTCGGGCGGCAATGGCACTACCCGCACTGCCTGCGCCGATAACCAGTACGTCGACGTGTTGTTGCTGCATGGTTGTTGCCCCTCCGTCCTTGCTAACGAACCGATTGAATCAAAGCCGCCGCGCGGATGATAGTCTTGTGTAAACAGAAAAGGGGCAACAATTGATCCTAAAAAGCGACATCAGCGCACTGCTGCTGTGCGGCGGTCAGGCGCGCCGTTTCGCGCGCATCGATAAACCACTGGCAGTTTTTCAGGGCCCTCGTGGGCCGCTGCCCATGGTAGATTACATGCTAGCCAGCTTGCCTGCCGAGCTACCGGTGATGATCAGTGCCAATCGCAACTTGGCGCAATATGCTCAGCGTGGTCGAGTGTTAACCGATGCGGACACGCAGCTTAAAGAAGACGGCCCCTTGATTGGGATCTATGCTGGATTAATGGCCTGTGAGACCCCTTGGTTATTGGTCTGCCCCGGTGATATGCCCTTGCTTCCCCATGGTTGGTACGAGGATTTGCTACACGTTGAAGCACCGAGTGAGCGCCCCCGAGTTCTGCACGATGGCCAGCGCTTGCAGTCACTACTTTGCCTGCTACCCAAGACCCTTGCGGAGCACTTGGGTCGCTTTATACGCGGCGGCGGCAATAGCGTTAAGGCCTGGCATTCTCACAACCAAGCCCTGCAGGTGAGTTTTGCGGGGCACCGCGTTGGCTTTGCTAACATCAACAGCCAGGCGGAAATGACCGCGCTGCAGCAAACTGCCCCCTACTCGCCCATTTGCGACTGCACGTAGTTTTGCAGACCGGTTTTTTCGATGAGACCCAATTGGGTCTCGATCCAGTCGACATGCTCTTCTTCGGATATCAGAATGCTGTTAAACAGGTCTCGGCTACCAAAGTCGCCGCAGCTTTCGCAATCGACAATGGCTGCGCGTAAATCTGGAATGGCGATCATCTCCAGAGCAAGGTCGCATTCGAGCATCTCTTTAACATTTTGCCCAATCATCAGCTTGCCAAGGTCTTGTAGGTTGGGCAGGCCCTCGAGAAAAAGAATGCGCTCAATAATCGCGTCCGCATGCTTCATTTCGTCCACAGACTCTTCCATCTCCATTTTACCCATTCTCTTCAAACCCCAATCATCGAGCATCTTGGCGTGGAGAAAATACTGGTTGATCGCAGTCAGCTCGTTCTTGAGCACGGTGTTGAGATGTTCAATGACTTTGGTATCTAGCGTCTTCATTGTGCGAGTTCCACTTAAATGTGCCGTGAACAGTGCATGAAGTGTCGCCGAATATCAACAAATTATGACGTAAGTATTTGTTTTGTAACGATAATTACTATTATTAGCGCATCCAAGTCAGAGCAGTATTGATATCAAGAATGATTTGCATTTAGAATGAGGCTTCACTCATACACCCGCTCGATGCCTATGTATATTTGCCTGTGTAAAGCTGTCACCGATCACGACATCGAAGCTGCAGTCGCTGCTGGGGCCCGCTCGCTGGAGCAAGTACAGCGAGAGCTTGGCGTGAGCACCGGTTGTGGCCGTTGCAGCAGTGCTGCGGCGCTGGTTGTAGCCCAAGCCCTAACGAACGGCAGTTCCCACAATGGCCCGAACTCCATTGGCTTGAACCTAGGCCAAATGAGCCGAGCGGAAATCGCAAGTTTGGTCTACGCGGCCTAAGCCCGCCGCTTCGCAGCCCACCGCTGTCTTGCAACTCAGCATGCTAATAGTCGAGTAAATCGTCTACCGCATGCCCCCGAGCAGGAATCAGCATGGAGCGCTCGAAGCTGATAACTGACACCGAGTCTTGATTCATGCCCGTAGTTAGCACCGTTACTATGCCCTGGTTCGGGCGGCTGGCAGATTCGCGCTTAGCCAGTACCTCCGACTGCGCATAAAGCGTGTCGCCGATAAACACCGGACCCGTCAGGCGCACCTTGTCCCAACCCAAATTGGCAATGGTTTTTTGCGAAACATCAGATACCGACATGCCGGTAACAATGGACAGAGTCAGGCAAGAGTTGACCAACACTTTACCGAATTCGGTTTTTTCACAGTAGGCTCGGTCAAAGTGCAGCGGATGCTGATTCATGGTGAGCAAGGTGAACCATGTGTTGTCCGACTCGGTGATACTGCGACCGGGACGATGCTCGTATACATCTCCAATCTCAAAATCTTCCAAATAGCGACCATAGGACTCGCGATACCTTCGCTCACCCACTTGCTTGGCGTGCGCAACCATACTTCCCTCCTTTCGTTTAACACAGACCCAACTCGTCAGCGCCTACCCCACTCAGACGCCCAAGGTTGCGAGATTACCCGACAAGTCTGCCCGATACCCACGGTAAAGGCATTATCACTCGCATAGGCCGAATCTTGTTTGGCCCATCTGCATTCTGCTAAATTGGCGACACAATCTTTGGAGCAACAGGGTATGGCACCAAGACCACCCGTGGATTACATCGAGCGAACCAAGAGTCTGTATTCGAGCCTTGGGCATAGGCCCTACGCATGGGTGAGCAATACTGGCGACTATCCGTGGCAGCCAATTCGCAAGGCATTGGGCGCGAGCAAGCTTGGGGTGGTGGCATCGGGGGGCATATACCGGCACGGCCAGGTCGCCTTCCACCACAAAGACGATGTCAGCTACCGCCGCATACCCGTGAATACGCCGATTGCCGAGTTGCGTACCACACACTTTGCCTACGATCTCAGCGCAGCACGCAAGGACCCTAACGCCGTGCTGCCGCTGGATGCCCTGAACAACCTCGTCGCCAGCGCTCGCATTCGCGCACTGGCGAGCAACGCTCTGACCTTTATGGGCGGCATTTATTCCAGCCGTAAGGTTCGCGATGTGCTGGCACCAGCCATTGTTGCCGAAATGCAAAAAGAAGCAGTGGATCTTGCGCTGCTGATTCCGGTCTGACCCGTTTGCCATCAGTCCGTGGGACTGATCGCGCGCGCCTTGGAGGCGGCAGGCATCGCAACTGTCTGCCTCAGCAGCGCCCGCTCTATTACCGAATCTGTCGGCGTGCCTCGGGCTGTCTATTTGGATTATCCGCTTGGCCAGACCGCTGGTCGCGCTCACGACTTTGCCGAGCAGGCAAGCGTGCTGGAATCGGCCTGCCGAGGCTTTGAGGACATCAGACAGCCCGGCAGCATTGTCGACCTGAAGCTACAGTGGTCGGCAGACGACGACTGGAAAGATGTGGTCATGCGCCCCAGCCCGCCTCATGATGGTAAAACCCTGCCGACAGAGCACCAGCGCCTCGCTGGGGACCAACGTACGGCCCGGCACGCCACACCCCAATATCAGCATCCAGCCGACGCCGACGCCGCAGACCCAGAATGCACTAGCTGCGTATTTTTAGCACCGGACGAGCAGGCATCAAGCTAGACAGCCTCGGACTTAGTCGCCTGACCCGCAAGCTGGGACAGAATCATCCCCGCCAGCATGGCCGCGCAGCCGATCAGTTGGCGCGAGTCGAGCATCTCGTCGAGTATCAGATAGCCGCCTATGGCACCGAAGACTGCCTCTAAGCTGAGAATGATGCCCGCATGGACCGGATTAGCGTGTGCCTGGGCAACCACCTGCAACGTATAGGCAACGCCTACCGTAATTATGCCCGCGTATACTAGGGTTGGACCGGCATCCAACAAGCGTGCCACCGTCGTTGATTCGCCAGCGACGGTGGCGGACACAACAATGCCGAGCACGGCGCAGACCACAAACTGGCCGCACGCCAACTGCAGCCCCGGGGCGCGCTTGGTGAAGTGATCGATGGCGAGAATGTGCAGGGCCCAAATACTCGCTCCAGCCAACTGTAGCAGGTCGCCCTTGCCCATCTGATACTGGTCATCGACGCCAAGCAGATACAAGCCAAGCGCCGCCACCAAGCAACCAATCCAGGTGATCCAATTCGTCGCCATGCCCAACATCAGGCCCAATAAGGGTACAAAAATCATGTACATGCCAGTGATAAAGCCGGCGTTGGAGGCGGTAGTATACAGCAGGCCAACTTGCTGCAACGACGAGGCCACAAACAATAGAGTGCCCAACACGCAAGAGCCGAACAGTAAGTAGGCTCGCTCTGCTGGCGCAGCCTCAGAGCGCCGCGACAAGAACCAGATCACAGGCAGCAGGCTCAAAGCCCCCAACAGGAAGCGCGCACCAATAAAGGCAAACGGCTGCAGGTAGTTCATGCCCAACACTTGGGCGACGAACCCAAAGCCCCATATTGCCGCAGTAAGCAGCAGCAGTAGATTAGCGGTCATGCATGGGGCCCAAATAAACTGACAATAAAACGTTAATGCAAAGACAGGCCTATTAGGCGATCACCGCTGGCTAGCGAATACGGCGCACTTGGGGCTTCGACTGCCAATCGCCCTTAGGCGACTCACACTGAGCTGACGCATAGTGGACCGAAATTGCGCGGCGGAATTCCTCGGTGCGGTTGCGCCCGGAACCATGGATGAGCAGCGGATGAAAGAGCAAGGTGTCGCCGGGTTGCATTTCGACATGCACCCGACGTCCGATGTCGATGTCCTCAATGCCACAGAAACCGTGATTGAGGTAATCCCAATCCGGTGCGTCATGGTTCAGTAAACCCTCTTTATGGGAGCCGGGAATAACCGCCAAACAGCCGTTGTCACGGCTGGTCGGCAGCATGGCTGACCAGGAAGCAACAATGGAATGCGCAGGCCGCATACTAAAATAGCGTAGGTCCTGATGCAGCGGGTGCTTGCCGTCTACCTTGGGTGGCTTGTTGAAGACGTTGCTGGTGAGACTGAAAATCTCTGCACCGATAATGCTCTGCACGCAGCTCACCAGTTCCGGCAATGCTGCGAAGGTACTGAGCACATCGTCGTCCTCGAGGCAGAACAGCTTGTTGACGCCGTGTAGCGGGCTTTCCGGTACTACGGCGCCTCTAACGACCATGACATCGCGCATCACTTTCATCGCCCCACTGCAGGGGTATGCCTGATTGACGATAGCCAAAAAACGCTGATTTAGCTCTGCAAGCAGGGCCTGGGGAACTAAGGCAGGCAGTAACAAAAAGCCATCGCAATGGTACTGTTCTAGTTGCTGCGCACTAAGCATCGGGCTTCCCCTTGCGTCTGTTGCTGGTTAATGTGCTCGCCAACGCGCCGGGATGCAAGCCTGCCCATGCCCAAGCTCCCCGCGTACAGAACCAGCAGACAAAAAAAAGCCGCGACGACGTCACGGCTTCCCTTATCCCGCTTCGGTTAACCACCAAAGTCGTCGAAGGCAATGTTCTCGGGCTCCACCCCAAGCTCTTCCAACATGTTTTGCACCGCTTGAGCCATCATCGGTGGCCCGCACATGTAGTACTCGCAGTCCTCAGGGTTAGGATGATTTTTCAGGTAGTTTTCCAGCACCACGTTGTGGATGAAGCCGGTATAGCCGTCCCAATTATCTTCTTCTAGTGGATCTGAAAGCGCCACGTTGAACTCAAAGTTCTCATTATTCGCGGCCAGTTCCTCAAACTCTTCGATATAGAACATCTCGCGCAGAGAGCGCGCCCCATACCAATAGCTCATCTTCGTCGTCGTGCCCTTACGGCGCAGCTCGTCGAAGATATGTGAGCGCAGCGGCGCCATGCCCGCGCCGCC
>JAACDW010000027.1 GCA_009936775.1 Pseudomonadota bacterium | reverse complement strand
TGGAGGCTGGGCAGAGTGGAGGCTGGGCAGAGTGGAGGCTGGGCAGAGTGGAGGCTGGGCAGGGGCTAAAGATCCCTGCAAGTCAGGCATAGGGCATACACATGCCGAGGGTCATTGAATGCCGTGAGCTGTTGCAGATCGGCATTTAACTGGCCGAGCCATGGCAGCTGCCCAGACAACTGGCTAAGCCAGCTCTGTGTCTCGAGCGGCAGGGGTATCACACTCTGCATTAACTGCATCATAATCAGGCTGCGTGGGTCCATCGGCGGGCGAACATCCTCAGTCTGCCAGCTTGATAGAGCCGCCAGTTCGGCAGCCCGCGCAACGGCGTCATCCAGGCTGCCGATAGTGTCAACAAGGCCAATTTCCTTGGCACTCAAGCCACTCCAAACACGGCCCTGAGCCACCGCCTCCACATCGGCCTTGGACATTCCCCGTCCGTCGGCGACTAAGTCAATGAATTCGTTGTAGCCATGCTCTACACCCAGTTGAATGATGTCCTTGGCCTGAGTGCTTAGCTCACTGACCACGCTTAGACCCCGGGCCAGCGGGGCGCTAGCAACGCCGTCAGCGCGAACACCAATGGCGTCAAGACTGCGCGAAAAATTCGGGACCACGCCGAAGATGCCAATGGAGCCGGTAACCGAGGTGGACTCGGCGTAAATGGCGTCCGCATTTGCCGCTATCCAATAGCCGCCAGAGGCCGCTATGTTGCCAAAGGAAGCCACCACGGGTTTGCCGGCTTGCTGCAGATTTTGAAGTTCCTCGCGGATTAACTCTGAAGCAAAGGCGCTGCCGCCGGGGGAGTTTACTCGCAGCACCAGTGCCCGCACTCGTTCGTCATCTTTTACCATACGGATTTGTTCCACCAAGGCGTCTGCACTGGCCATATCAGGACCACCGCCCGCGGCCTCAACAATGGCCCCCTGGACGGTCAGCACGCCAACTATTGGCTCCGCAGTATCAGCACTGCCAAGTGGCGAGGCACCTTGCTGCATCAGGTAATACTGAAAATCGATGCCGTTGAGCTGGGTGTCCTGCCAGCCCACGCGCTGGCCGACATGGTCGCGAAACTCTGACTTGGTCATCAGGCCGTCGACAATGCCGCTGTTGAGTGTGGTCGCGGCGTTGTCGCCATCTGCTGCAGCGAGCAACTCATCATAATCGTTAGTGAAGGTGCGGAGCTCGTCGCTGGTGATGCCGCGATTATCTGCAATAGTCTGGGTCAGAGTCTGCCAAATACCGTCCACAAGGCGTTGGCTGTCGCGGCGCGATGACTCAGACATGCTATTGCGGGAAAAAGGTTCGGTGGCGGATTTGTATTCCCCGACCCGGAAAATATGCATTTTGACCTTCAGCTGCTCGAGCATGTCGGCAAAGTACAAACGGTCGCCGCCAAGCCCGGACAGCATGATCCCGCCCATGGGGTGCAGGAAGACTTGGTCTGCATAGCTGGCAGCAAGATACTGAAACTGACCGCTGTATTCGCTGTATGCTAGGACAACCTTGCCAGTATCGCGAAAGGCCTGTAGGCGCTCGCCAATGCGTATGGCGCGACTGCTGGTCAGTCCGCCGAGGCTGTCTAGCTGCAGCACAATGGTAGTGATGCGCGGATCTTTGGCTGCAAGATCGATGCTTTGCAGCAGGTCGTTTGTTTCAATGAGCCCAGCGTCGGAGGAGCGAAAAATTAGGTCACGCCAGTCGCTTGGTGGCGTGACTTGTTCAACCAAGGTGCCCATGGGCGCAATAAACAGCGCGCTATCGGGCTCAATCGCTGGCTCCCCCGGAGCGCTGAACATGGCGCCAATCGCAAATGCGAGTAGCAACAAGAATCCTGCGTTAAGAATAAAATTGCGCAGGCTTGTAATACGCCGTCCCCAGCGCGAGAAAAAGCCTTCCTTGGTCGCTGCGCCTGTGGTGTTAGGGTCTGTCATATTCGCCTCCTGAGCGTCCGCCGAGAAATCTTAACGCTAGCCGGCGTGCAAACCTATGCATGATTGAGGTCTTTCTCGGACGCTTATCGTCCTTCGCCGCCCAGTCGAATCGGGCTACTATGTCGTCATGGCAATTAAGCAAGTCAATCAGTCCCTTCGCTGGACGCCACAGATGCTGGCTGAGCTATTCACCGAAACGAGCTTACTGGCCGAAGATGTTACTGGCATAAGCGCAGACAGTCGTCTGGTGCGGTCTGGCGATTTGTTTATCGCCTTGGCTGGGGACCCCGGACCGCGTTTTAATCCCAGCGTGCGCTCCAGCGCAGACGGGCACGACCACCTAGCGGACGCGTTGCGCCGCGGCGCGGCAGCTGCGCTTGTCTCGCGTCGGCAAGATGTGCCCATTCCGCAGTTTGTAACCGCGGATACTTACAGCGGTCTGTGGCAGTTGGGGGCGGCTGCTAGAGCGCGTTTGTCCGGGCCGGTAATCGCGGTCACCGGCAGCAGTGGTAAAACGACCGCCAAGACCTTTCTTGCGGCAGCGCTTGCGGCCTATACACCACCGGGCAGCTTCAATAACCACATTGGTGTACCGCTATCGCTGGCCAATGCCTGGCAGCAAGCACCTGCCTGGGTTTTCGAGGTCGGAACGAGTTACCCCGGTGAAATCGAACCGTTGACTCGGATGGTTCGGCCAGACTTGGCAATACTGCTCAATGTACACAATGCGCATATTGAAAATTTTCCGTCCAGAGCTGCTCTTGTTGCAGAGAAACGCGCGATTTTTTCGACCATGGCCAAGGACGGGCTGCGGGTAGTGCACGATGAACTTGGGCTGGCGGGCTATCGCTTTGGCGAGGGCTCCGATGCGGATGCGCGCGTTGTGGCGCTGAGTGGCGACATTATGACGCTGCAGCTCTTTGGCGAACGAATGCAGGCCCGAGTACCCAGCGCTGGGGTACACCGAGCGCTGACGTTAAGCGCCTGTATTTTGGCTGCAAAGCTCCTGCAGTTTGACCTCGCTCCGGCCTTGGGTCTCGACCACACCATGGTGCCAAAAGGGCGCGGCAACGTGGTAGCGGTCTCTGGTGTGGATGTTGTCGATGACAGCTATAACGCGAATCCAAGCAGTATGCGCGCAGCACTGATGTCGTTTCTTGCGACCCCGGCCAAAGGCAGGCGCTTCGCGGTGCTGGGCGATATGCGCGAATTGGGTGAGCACAGCGCAGACGCACATCGCGAACTGCTACAAAGTCTGATCGAACAGCCGTCGTTGCATGGTATCGTGTTGGTGGGATCGTCTTTAGCTGAGGCATGGGAGAGGCTGCAGCAAAAGAACACCCCAGAACGGGGCGCTCTGCACGCCGGTTTGCCAGTGCTGGCCGTGAGCGCGGCAGCGACCGCCGATTTAGCGGCAACCGTGACAAACCTTCTCCAAGCTGGCGACCGGGTGCTGATTAAGGGGTCTAATCGCGTATTCTGGTCCGAGAACTTTGTCGACCAGCTAGTCGAGCGCCTGTAGTTGGGGCGAGTAGTTGGGGCGAGTAGTTGGGGCGAGTAACGGCGGTTAGTGGCGGGGATCAGTAGTGGCGGTTAGGAACAGCAGTCCTCATCAGTTACCAAGAGTGAAGTAGGAAGTAGGCGCCTTATGCAGCAGATAGACAGCGACAAACAGCATTTAATTGTCGACCGTATGGGCCGTCGGTTCCGTAACTTGCGTTTGAGTCTGACCGCGGCCTGTAACTACGCCTGCACCTACTGCGTGCCAGACGGCAAACGTCTGCAGGCCGCCGCCTACGAATTGAGCGGCGAAGAGATCGTTCGAGCAACGCAGTTGCTCATCGCCACTGCGGGTATCGACAAGGTACGTATTACCGGTGGCGAGCCGCTGTTGTCGCCGAAGTTTCCGGCCATTTTGCAAGGCATTATGGACCTTGGCCTGACCGATGTGTCCTTGACCACCAACGGCCAACTGCTACCGCGCTATGCCCGAGGCATCATCGATTCCGGTATGCAGCGTATCAATGTCAGCCTCGATACCTTAAATCGTGAGCGTTTTCGTGAGATTGCTCGTTCTGGTGATCTCAATACAGTACTGCATGGCATCGAGCTGATGCAGGCCGGTGGTCTGAAGGTGAAAATCAACATGGTGCCCATGCATGGTGTTAACGACGACCAAATTTTACCGCTGCTGGAATATGCCCTTGAGCGCAACATCGAACTGCGCTTTATCGAGCTGATGAACATGGGCCACTTGCAGGCAAGCCCGGCATACGCTCAAGAGTTTTTCTCCATGGAGCAGATTCTGGATCGTATTGGGAAACAGTATACCTTCAGCCGAACCGATGCTCCGTTTGACTCCACCGCAGTGCGCTATGAGATTCCAGGAAGCGGTACCTTTGGCATTATCGCCAACGAAAGTGAACCGTTTTGCCGTAACTGTACCCGACTACGACTGTCCTCCAACGGTGCCCTCTATGGCTGCCTCTCCAGTGCCCGTTCGACAAATATTCGGCAACTGCTGGCGCTACCGGATGCTGAAGCTCAGGTCGAACTGCATCAGGTGCTGTTGGGCGCACTGGCAGACAAGCAGAGCGAAAATTTCCAAGGCGAAGTCACGGTGATGAAATTCATTGGTGGCTAGACTCAGGCGCAGACGGTGCCGTGGTGAATAAAAGTCGCAAAGGCCAACTGGCCGAGGTCTCTGCTTTGCGCAGTTGCAGGCGTACTGTGGCGTCACATTTAAGGCTCTAGAGGAGCAAGATGTCTGACATCGACGATCTGTTCGACACCCTCATGCGTTTGCAGCGCAACAAACGCCTGCCGCCACTGCAGCAGTGGCAGCCCGACCACGCTGGCGAGATTGACATTCGCATTGATCGAGAGGGCAACTGGTACCACGAGGGCGTGCGCATTCAGCGGCAGTCCTTGGTCGACTTGTTTGCCACCATTTTGCGCCACGAACCCGACGGCTATTACTTGGTTACCCCTGTAGAAAAAATGAAGATCGTTGTAGAAGAAGTGCCTTTTCTCGCCATTGACCTCGATGTCAGAGGCGCAGGGCAAAGCAAACAGCTACTGTTCAGTACCAATGTTGGTGATTACATCATCGCCAGACAAGCGAACCCGATTTACATGATCGGCGAAAGGCCCTTTTTGCACGTGCGAGATGGCCTTGAGGCGCGTATTCAACGCAGCGTGTTTTATCGTTTGGTCGAGGAGGGTGAGGAACAAAGCAATGACCTTGTGGTCTACAGCGATGGCTGCGCGTTTAATCTTGGTTCCTTAGTCGCTTAACGAAACCCGCAAAGAGCTGGCTGCGCAGTACCCCAAACAGTGACGCGAAAAGAGCCGCAACAAGCGGCCCAAAAGTGCTCGGGCCGCCGACGCGCAAGCTAGGCGGTCCTACATATTCGGGTAGTTAGGTCCCCCTGCACCCTCGGGCACAACCCAAGTGATATTTTGTGACGGATCCTTGATGTCACAGGTCTTACAGTGCACGCAGTTTTGTGCATTGATCTGAAAACGCGGGCCGTCACTTTCCTCAACAATTTCGTATACCCCAGCAGGGCAGTAGCGCTGCGCTGGCTCTGCATACATGGGCAAGTTGTCTCGCACCGGCACCTCGGGGTCTTTCAGCGTCAGGTGACAGGGTTGGTCTTCCTCATGGTTGGTATTGGATAAAAATACCGAGGAAAGCTTGTCGAAGGACAGCACACCATCCGGCTTGGGGTAATAGATAGGCTTGCTGGCAGCAGCGGGCTTTAACGTAGCGTAGTCAGGTGTTGGATCCGTCAGCGTCCAAGGCTGATTGCCCATAAAAAACTGGTCGGTAAAGGCATAGCCCGAACCGCCGAGAACGCCCAGTTTGTGCAGGGCAGGGCCAATGTTGCGTGAGCGATGCAGTTCGTCGTACAGCCAAGAATTCTCAAACCGAGTTTGAAATGTCGTGGCTGCAGTTTGCGCATGGCCCTGGCTGAGTTCGTCAAAGGCGGCCTCGGCGGCCAGCATGCCCGATTTCATTGCCGTGTGACTGCCCTTGATTTTCAGCACGTTCAAAAACCCTGCGTCGTCACCGGCGATCAGCGCGCCAGGGACAGTGAGTTTCGGCAGTGCCTGCAGCCCGCCCTTGGAGATGGCTCTTGCGCCGTAGGAGACTCGCTCGCCGCCTGCCAGTACATCGGCAATCAGCGGGTGATGCTTCCAGCGCTGCATTTCATCGAAGGGTGACAGATGAGGATTTTTGTAGCTCAGGTCGACTATCAACCCCAATGACACCTGGTTATCAGGCAGGTGGTAAAGGAAGGAGCCGCCGGTTGCACCGCCGGGCAGGTGATTTAACGGCCAGCCAATGCTGTGCATGACTTTGCCGGGCTTGTGCTTGGCAGGGTCTACTGTCCAAAGTTCCTTAATACCAATGGCGTAATGCTGGGTGCCGCTATCAGCGTTGAGCTCGAACTTATTGATTAGCTGCTTGCCGAGATGGCCACGGCAGCCTTCAGAGAAGATCGTATATTTGCCGAGTAACTCATAGCCCGGGGTAAAACTGCCTTTTTCTTCGCCTTCCTTGGTGATGCCCATATCGCCGGTGGCGACACCGCGCACAGCGCCGTGTTCATCGTACAAAATCTCCGAGGCGGCGAACCCCGGGAAAATGTTAACGCCCATGTTCTCCGCCTGCTCACCAAGCCAACGGCAGAGGTTCGCCAAGCTGATGGCATGGTTGCCCTCGTTATGCGCATCACTGGGCACCAAGAAGCTTGGCACCTTGATGCGGTTGGTATCGTTCACCATGTAATAGATCAGGGCTTCGGTGACCGGGTTATCCAGCGGTGCGCCGCGTTCCTGCCAGTCTGGGAACAGCTCATTCAGTGCTGTGGGTTCGAAGATCGCGCCGGACAGAATGTGCGCGCCGATTTCTGAGCCTTTTTCGACCAAACAGATCGACAGTTCCTGTCCACTGCTTTCGCCCAACTGCATCAAGCGACAGGCTGCAGCCAATCCGGCTGGACCGCCACCGACGATGACGACGTCAAATTCCATGGACTCGCGCTCTATCTGTTCCATCGTTCCTTTATCCCTCTTTAGTGAAGTACCCGTTGGCCGAATGCAGCCCAAATGAACTTCGGTGGCCTGACCGTTGTATGACGGATCCGCTGATGTCTTGACCTATGCACAGGGCACAGGGACAATGCGTCGCCCCAAATCGCTGGGGTCAGCGAAAAGCTCGCAGGCGGCAGATTAATCGGTTTGTAAGCTTTCGTCACCCGCCTTTCACAGCCAGCTGGCGTGGATAGCGGACCGTAATGCAGTGAGAAGTTACCCAAAGGCGTGACACCTGCTGCCATTGCGCGGTGCATCACACCACTGAGTGGTGTTGGCAAGTATGCTGTGCAGTCCGACAGCGCCGAGCGAAGCTTCGATGGCCGCATGTTAGGACACTATTAACACGCTTGGATCGCACGGGGAGAACCCTCGTCATTCCAGCTCATAGATGAGGATCCGTTTCAATGAAGGTTATTGTACCTGTCAAGCGAGTAGTGGATTACAACGTCAAAGTACGTGTAAAGCCAGATAACACCGGTGTTGATCTCAGTAATGTGAAAATGTCCGTTAACCCCTTTTGCGAAATCGGCATCGAAGAAGCCGTGCGCATGAAGGAAGCAGGGGTCGCTGAAGAAGTAATTGCCGTGTCAGTTGGCGGCACAAACTGCCAAGAACAACTGCGCACGTGTTTAGCCCTTGGTGCAGATCGCGCCATTTTGGTCGAAACCGATGTTGACGCCCAGCCTTTGGCCATTGCCCGCGCGCTAGCCGCAGTGCAACAACGCGAAGAGGCAGGCATGGTGATTTTTGGTAAGCAGAGTATCGACGGCGACAACGGTCAAACCGGTCAAATGTTTGCCGCTCTGACTGGCATGCCACAGGCCACATTTGCCTCAGAGGTCACTATCGCCGATGGCAAGGCCACAGTGCTGCGCGAAATCGATGGCGGCATGCAGACTCTCGAAGTGAACTTGCCCGCCGTGGTAACCACAGACCTGCGTCTGAACGAACCACGCTACGCGTCACTGCCAAACATTATGAAAGCGAAGAAAAAGCCATTAGACGTTCTGACACCAGACGAGTTAGGGGTCGATATGACGCCCACGGTTGAAGTGCTGAAAGTCGAGGCGCCAGCCGAACGTGCAGCGGGAATTAAAGTGGAATCCGTCGAGCAACTGGTCGACAAACTCAAGAACGAAGCGAAGGTGATCTCATGAGCATATTGGTAATTGCAGAACACGATAACAGCGAAAACAAAAGCGCCACGCTGGTAACCATTGCGGCGGCCCAAGCCATTGGCGGCGATATCGACGTATTGGTTGCAGGCAGCGGTGTCGATGCGGTGGCCAGTCAGGTTGCAGCGGTTCCCGGTGTCAACAAGGTACTGGTGGCTGATAATGCAGCTTATGCAAACCAGCTGGCGGAAAACGTAGGCGACCTGATTGTCGAAGTGGCCGGCTCCTACAGCCATCTGCTTGCCGCACATACTGCGAACGGTAAGGGCATCATGCCGCGAGTAGCCGCCAAGCTGGGTGTTGCTCAGGTCTCTGACATTATCGCGGTAGAAAGCCCAGATACCTTCAAGCGACCCATCTACGCCGGAAACGCCATTGCAACGGTTAAGTCTAATGACGCAGTCAAGGTGGTAACGGTGCGTGGAACGGCCTATGACGCAGTTGCGGCGACAGGCGGTAGCGCTACCGTTGAAGCCTTTGACAACGTTACCGATGCAGGCATTTCAAGCTTTGTTTCGCAGGAAATTGCTGAATCGGAGCGGCCTGAGCTAACAGCTGCGAGCGTGATTATCTCAGGTGGTCGCGGCATGCAAAATGGCGACAACTTCAGTTTGCTCGATGGCATTGCAGACAAGCTTGGTGCAGCGATCGGTGCGTCCCGCGCAGCAGTTGACGCGGGCTTTGTACCCAACGACATGCAGGTCGGTCAGACCGGTAAAATTGTTGCACCAGACCTGTACATTGCCGTCGGTATCTCCGGTGCGATCCAACACTTGGCCGGGATGAAGGACAGCAAGGTTATTGTTGCCATCAACAAAGACGAAGATGCGCCCATCTTCCAAGTCGCCGACTACGGTCTGGTGGCGGATTTGTTCACCGCGCTGCCAGAGCTGGAGTCCCAGATCTGATCAAAGCACAGAGTTAGGCCGCTGAAAAAGGACTCTTAGGAGTCCTTTTTTGTTTGGGTAGTTGTCTGCTTTATTTCGCGTTCAGGCTCATCACAACGGACGAGTTAAGGCGAGCGGTGGCGCTTGGCAGTGAACCAAGTCACCGGTTGAGCATGGTTGTCGACTTCCTCTACCACGTTGAGCACTAGGGCGAATAGCGCCATACGAATCAGCATACCGTTATCCGTTTGGCGAAAAATCGCCAGATTAGGATTTTGGTTCAAGTCGTCATCAAGCTCTTGAGCCTGAGCTCGGGAGTCCCGGGGTAGGGGGTGCATGATCACCGTATTGGGTTCGCAATTTTGCGTATAAATGGCCTGATTGAGCCGAAACAAGCCCTTGTACCGATCCGCTTCCTGTTGGGAGGGAAAGCGTTCCTCTTGGGTTCGCGTTACATAAAGAATGTCGACGCCGCCAATACCCTTGGCCATGTCATTGTATTCGTGTACTGCATGTCCGGCGGCCTGCAGCAGGGCAACGATGTTCTTCGGCAAAGCCAACTCTGGCGGCGAAATCAGATGCAGTCGAATGTTGTCATACAGGCATAACAATTTGCACAGAGAATGCACCGCGCGGCCATAACGTAGGTCGCCAATAAGCGCGATACTCAGGCCATCTATGGACTGACCTTGTGCGGCAATTTCCGTGCGCATGGTGTAGAGGTCGAGGAGTGCTTGGCTAGGGTGCTCGTTGGGTCCGTCGCCGCCATTGATCACCGGTACGCTGCTGGCCTCGGCGAATTTGGCCACGCTACCGGATTCTGGGTGACGCATAACGATGACATCACTGTAACCGGATAGCACCCGAGCTGTGTCATAGAGGGATTCGCCCTTGGCGAGAGAAGACGATTTGGCCTCGCTGGTCTCCCGGACTTCGCCGCCTAAAAGATTAAACGCTGAACCAAAGGACACCCGTGTGCGGGTGCTGGGCTCGAAGAACATGTTGGATAAAATGGCGCCTTGCAGCACTCGGGTAATGCGTTGGCGCATAGCATAGGGCTGCATGCGGTCGGCGACTGCGAAGACTCGATCAGCGGCGGCGCGATCAAATTGGTCGACGGAGATGATGTGGGAGCCAACAAAATTCAAACGGGTTTCCCTCCTACAACCTTGGCACAGATATTAGGGTCGCGGGCTTGGAAGTGCCAGCGATATCGCGTTTCTGGCAAAATCCTGCATTTTTCCGCCAATTGTTGGGAATGTTTCTTATTGGCGGCCATGCGCCAGATAGCGCTGTGATAGTATCTTTGCGCCATTTAGGCGCACCCAGACAGGTATTTTATGCTGAACGATGCCAGTACCAACGCGCAACACCAGAGCGTGACAGCAGCGCAAGACGTCAGGCTGCCCTTTGCTTTTGCCCGGCGTTTCGGTGTGGTGCTGACAAACGCTTCTGACGCTAGCGCGACAGACCCTAGCCATCCAGCGATCGGCGGTTTGGAAATCCGGGCTAAAAGTCAGCCAAGCCTTGCCACTCTGGCGGAAATTCGACGCCTTACCAAGGTGCCTGCCAAGGTTCGCGTCGTCAGTTCAGATGCCTTTGACGAACAACTCAGTGCGGCCTACGCGCGAGATTCCAGCGAAGCCAAGCAAATGGTCGAAGACCTCGGTGAGGAAATGGACCTAGCCAGTTTGGCCAGCGCCTTACCGGAAACGGAAGATCTTCTGGAGCAGCAGGACGACGCTCCAATCATTCGGCTGATCAATGCCTTGCTCGCCCAAGCCATCCGCGAGAATGCGTCGGATGTGCATATTGAGACCTTCGAGCAAGCGCTCGTGGTGCGCTTTCGGGTAGACGGTGTTATGCGCGAGGTGGTGCGCCCGCGGCGTGAATTGGCTTCCGTACTGACATCGCGTATTAAAGTTATGGCGCGGCTTGATATTGCCGAAAAGCGCGTGCCGCAGGACGGTCGTATTTCCTTGCGCATTGGCGGGCGGGAAGTCGATGTTAGGGTCAGCACCATGCCAGCGAATTTTGGCGAGCGTGTGGTCTTACGACTGCTCGACAAGCAAGCCGGACGGCTCAAGCTTGAGAAACTGGGTTTGACGCCCCAGACACTGCAGGCTCTGCAGCAAACCGTGCGCAAACCCCACGGTATTTTTCTTGTTACCGGACCAACGGGGTCCGGTAAAACCACGACTCTCTATGGCTCTCTTGCTGAACTTAACGGCAGCGCTATCAACGTCCTTACGGTAGAGGACCCCATCGAATACAGTTTGCCCGGTATTGGCCAAACCCAAGTGAACAATAAGGCCGACATGACCTTTGCCCGGGGTTTGCGAGCGATTTTGCGCCAAGACCCAGATGTGGTCATGGTGGGCGAAATCCGCGACATTGAAACCGCGGAAATCGCCGTGCAGGCGAGCCTTACGGGCCACTTGGTAATGTCCACCTTGCATACCAATACTGCTGTTGGTGCGGTGACGAGGCTGATTGATATGGGGGTGGAGCCATTCCTGCTCAGTTCCAGCCTCATCGGTGTCCTCGCCCAGCGGCTGGTACGGGTGCTTTGTCATGAATGTCGCGAGCCTCGCCCGGCGAATCCCACGGAGCTTGCGTTTTTGCAGGAAAGCACCGCTACGGTGTATCAGGCTCGGGGCTGCGCGGCGTGTTCGCAGTCGGGCTATGCGGGTCGTACCGGCATTTACGAAATGGTCATTGTTGACGAGAAATTGCGGGAATTGATTCATGATGCGGCCAGCGAGCAGGCCATGGCCGCCTATGCGCGCAGCAGGGCGCCGAGCATCAGCGACGACGGTAAAGAAAAAATTCTTGCCGCAGTCACTACCGTAGAGGAAGTCCTGCGGGTGAGCTTAGATGACTGAGGTTGCCGCCGTGACTAAGACCTACTATTTAACGGGGCCATTTCTCCTTGGCCGCTTTTGAGTACCAAGCCCTTGACCCGGCGGGGCGAGGCCAAAAGGGTGTTATTGAAGCTGACAGCGCGCGGCATGCGCGAGCCTTGCTGCGCGATCAAAGTTTGGTGCCCACCAAGGTCAACATCACCTCGAGCCAGAAAGCCCAGCCCGAGGGCGGTGCCTCTTGGTTGCCGCAGCTGGGTAACTTGGGCCATCTCGACCGGGTGCTTTTTACCCGCCAACTCGCCACCCTAGTGGCCTCAAGTCTGCCCATTGAAGCTGCCTTGGCAGCGGTAGCCGAGCAGGCGGATAAGCAGCGCGTTAAAGGTCTGATTATGGCCGTTCGCAGCAAGGTGCTTGAAGGTCATAGTCTTGCGGTAAGTCTTGCCGACCATGGCGCGAGCTTTGATGCTCTGTATCAGGCGACGGTTGCCGCTGGAGAACAATCGGGCTTTCTCGACAAAGTGCTAGAGAACCTAGCCGACTATGAAGAACGCCAGTTTGCGGCTAAGCGCAATGTGGAAATGGCCATGATCTACCCCATTGTTTTGTTGTTCATGGCCGTGCTGATTATTTCCGGATTGATGATCTACATCGTGCCGGACATGGTGAACGTCATTGTTGACACCGGGCAGGAGTTGCCTTGGTTCACTTCGGCACTGATTGTGATGACCACTTTTATGGCCAATTTTTGGTGGCTACTGGTGCTTTTGTCCTTCGCGGCTGTCGGCCTTGTACGCTGGTTGCTTGGCCAGCCCGCACTGCGGCTGCGATGGGATCGGCTGAAGTTTGATATGCCTTTGATACGGCGCATTACCCGCAGTGCCAACGCGGCGCGTTATAGCAATACCCTGGCCATTTTGACCCGCTCGGGTGTGCCCTTGGTGGAAGCCATGCATATTGCCAGTAGTGTGGTGGCCAACCAATGGCTTCAGCGCGCCTTGCGTGAGGCTACCCAGCGGGTCAGCGAGGGCATCAGCCTTCACATAAGCTTGGCAAAAATTGGTCAGATGCCGCCAATGCTCCTGCACATGGTTGCCGCTGGTGAACAAAGCGGAACCTTGGACACCATGTTAGGCCGCGTGGCAGATTTCCAGCAATCAGAAGTCGAGCGCGTGGTTTCTGCGCTGGTAAAATTGTTTGAGCCGCTGCTGTTGCTGCTTATGGGCGGTGTGGTTTTGTTTATTGTCATGGCAATTCTGTTGCCGATGCTGAGCATGAATCAGCTGGTTTGAATATTCGATTGGCGAACAATGCAGGTCGGTCGATACAAGACGGTCGATACAAGACGGTTAGAACAAGTCGGGTAGAACAAGGAGGATAGATGCGAGCACAGCGACCCGAGACAGGGGGTGGGTTCGGCGCCGCATTGTCGAACCGGAGCGTTAGGCGGCGCAACAAGCAACAGGCGTTCACCCTAATCGAAATCTTGGTGGTCATCGTTATCCTCAGTATTCTGGGTGGGCTAGCAGCCCAAACTCTGCTGTCGCGACCCGATGCAGCCCGAGTTCAGGCGGCCCAAACGGATTTACGCACGCTGGCTGCGGCCCTCGATGTGTATCGGCTGGACAACTATCGCTATCCATCCTCAGACCAAGGTTTGCAGGCTTTGGTGCAGCGCCCCAACGGTTCCCCCGAGCCGAAGAATTACAATCCCGGTGGCTATCTGAAGAAGCTGCCAGAAGACCCATGGGGTTCGCCTTATTTGTATGAAAACGCTGATGGCCGTATTGAGCTGCTGAGCTTTGGCGCTGATGGCGCTGAGGGCGGCGAGGGCAACGATGCTGATATTCGCTTGTCGGAACTTTAGCGAGATTCCTACCGTCAGTAGCGAGGCCGAGTCATGCGTGCACAGAATCAGCAAAAGCGTCGTCGCTCAGCCGGCTTTACGCTGATCGAGCTGCTGGTCGTGGTCGCCATTCTCGGCATTTTGCTGGGCACCGCGGTTCTATCCTTCGACGTTGGCGGCGATCAGCGCGCCATGCAGGCCTATGCTCAGCGGCTGGCGCAACGTATTGAGCTGGCCCGCGACCGAGCGATTCAGAACAATCAGGAGTGGGGCATGCGAATCAGCGCGGAAAGCTATGTTTTTTTGGCCTTTGCTGAATATCAGGCGCAGTGGCTGCCTCAGCATCAAAGCCCATTCCAGCCGGATACCCCCCCAGTGCCGGTAACCTTTCGGCTTGAGGTGCTTGAGG
>JAACDW010000026.1 GCA_009936775.1 Pseudomonadota bacterium | reverse complement strand
TGCCCAAGGCGTCGTGAAAGTTTTGAGCACCGGCGTGCTCATGGCGTTGTTTCTTGGCCTTGGTGGCGTGCGGGCGCCCTGGTTTTTGCTTGGGATGTTGGTGAGTCAAAGCGCCTATGTATGGACGCTCGCCGAACCACTTCGAACCGATGGAGCGGCTGAGACTTACGGCGGCACAAAGGCTTACGCAGAACTATCGGCAGAGACAGACACAGAGACAGCGCCGGTAGTGGAAAAGCAGCGAGACGAATAGGATTAGGATGGTAAAACCCAATGAGTAGCGGCACCAAGACCACAGCAGACTACATTCAGCATCACCTGACTAACCTCACCTACGGCCAACTGCCCGACGGTACTTGGGGCTTCGCTCACAGTGGTGCAGAAGCCGCGCAGATGGGTTTTTGGTCGGTGAACGTGGATTCCATGGCTTGGTCTATCGTGCTCGGCTTGATATTTGCCCTGCTGTTTCGCGCCGCCGCTGCGTCTGCCACAGCAGGTGTACCCGGAGGCCTACAGAACTTTGTTGAGATGATTGTAGAGTTCATTAACGAAACCACAGACAGCATCTTCCAGCATAAGAACGATATGATCGCGCCACTGGCGATGACAATTTTCGTCTGGGTCTTTTTGATGAACGCCATGGACCTAGTGCCCGTTGACTGGTTGCCAGAACTGGCAGTGCTGCTGGGCGTCTCCCATATGAAGGTGGTGCCATCCACAGACCCGAATATAACCATGGCAATGGCGCTTTCCATATTTGCGCTGATTATTTATTACAGCATTAAGTGCAAGGGCGCGATTGGCTTCCTCAAGGAACTCACCCTGCACCCCTTTCCGTCAGTATTTGCGATTCCCGTTAACTTTTTGCTGGAATTTGTTTCTCTTATTGCCAAGCCTTTGTCCTTGGGCCTGCGACTGTTTGGCAACATGTACGCCGGTGAAATGATCTTTATTTTGATCGCGCTGATGTTTGGCGGCGGTATTGGCTTCTTTATTTTCGGTGGTGTGTTGCAGTGGGTTTGGGCGGTTTTTCACGTCCTAGTCATAACGCTGCAGGCCTTTATTTTCGCTGTTCTAACGATCGTGTACCTGGCACAGGCCCACGATTCTGAGGAGCACTGATACGCCTTCCTTGAAAGAGGCATTATGCGGCCACGCCGCGATTCTTAACTGTTAGATTGGAGTTGAAATGGAACTTTTGTTTGTTGCCGGTGGTCTTATGATGGGGTTGGGCGCGGTTGGTGCTGCGATTGGTGTAGGCGTGTTGGGCGGTAAATTCCTGGAAGGTATTGCTCGCCAACCTGAGTTACTGCCCATGCTGCGTACCCAATTGTTCATCGTACTGGGTCTGGTCGACGCGGTTCCCATGATCGCAGTAGGCATCGGCCTGTACGTTATCTTTGCGGTAGCAGGTTAAGCCTATCTGATAGCACGTTGTTCGAGCTCGACCGCAAAGTCAGGCTCAAGCATCGCGTGTTTGGAAACGAAGGCTTGCCAGACGGCCGGTCGGTGCAGCGTTTGCCTATGCAGAGAGACAGCAGTGTTAGCCAAGCGCATGAGCGAACAGCTGCAGGAATGGAAAGTTGCGTCGCAAAAAGTACGCAAACAACGAAAGACTAAGAACGTTAATTTGAAACAGATAAAAAGGGATCAGCGATGAACCTAAATGCCACCCTACTAGGACAAAGCATAACCTTCGTTATCTTTGTCTGGTTCGTCATGAAATATATCTGGCCGATCTTAGGCAGCGCTATGCGTGAGCGGCAGGAAGCCATCGCAGCAGGTTTGCGCGCCTCAGAAGAAGCGGATCAGAAGTTGGCAAGCGCAGCCACCAATGCGGAGAGCGAATTGGCGGCAGCAAAGGCAGAGGCCACAGTAATTATCGAGCAGGCGCGAGGCCGCGCCAGTCAAATGGTTGAGGAAGCCAAGGATGAAGCGCGTCAAGAAGGCCGGCGTTTGTTGGAGGCCGCCAGAGCAGAAATCGATCAAGAAATGAACCGCGCTAAGGAAACCCTGCGTGGCGAAGTGGCTACCTTAGTTATTGCAGGCGCCGAGCGGGTGATTGAGGACAACATCGACGCATCAAAGCACGATGCAATGTTGACCAAGCTGGCTGCAGAGCTGTAATTCATGGCAGAGCTAGCAACCCTATCCAGACCCTACGCCAATGCCGTCTTCGGCATTGCCCAAGATTCGAATCGCCTGGAGGCGTGGTCACAAACATTGAGCACCTTGGTGGCAGCAAGCGGTGATGCCACCGTGCAAACCATGCTAAGCAGTCCGGATTTGGCGGCCCAAGACAAAGCCAATCAGTTAGCCCAGCTGTGCGGTGATGAAATTACCAGCGATGCAGGGGCTTTGCTGCAGTCACTGGCCGAACACGACCGCTTACCCTTATTGGCCGAAGTGCGCGAGCAGTTCGAGGAGCTGCGCGCGGAACAAGAGCAAACCCTAGACGTTGAAGTGGTTTCCGCCTTTGATCTTACGCCTGCTCAAAGCGATGCCTTGCAGGCATCGCTGCAAAAAAAGTACGGAAAAGACGTATCAATTACCTCTCGCACAGACTCAAACCTTATCGGCGGCGCCGTGATTCGCGCTGGTGATATTGTAATAGACGGGTCGGTGAAGGGCCGATTGACCAAGTTGGTTGACACCCTAATACAAAAATAGAAACGCGCTTAAGGCGCGCTCGAAGCGAAATAAGCATCAGCGAAACATAAGCTAGCGCAACAAAAGCTAGCGAAACATGAGTTAAAAGGAAGCGATCATGCAGCAACTGAATCCATCGGAAATCAGTGACATCATCAAAGGCAGGATTCAGGGCCTAGACGTCAAGGCCGAAGCCCAAAATGAAGGCACCATCGTCGGCGTATCAGACGGTATTGTGCGAATTCACGGCCTTGCCCAAGCTCAGTACGGCGAAATGATTGAATTCGATGGCGGTCTCTACGGCATGGCGCTTAACCTTGAACGCGACAGCGTCGGTGTGGTTGTGCTTGGCGACTATGACGCCCTAACAGAGGGCATGACCGCCCGCTGTACTGGTCGAATTCTTGAAGTACCCGTAGGGCCAGAGCTTCTTGGCCGAGTGGTAGACGCCTTGGGTAACCCCATCGATGGCAAAGGCCCCCTCAACGCGCAATCGTCTTCGCCAATTGAAAAAGTCGCCCCCGGGGTGATTGCCCGGCAATCGGTAGACCAGCCCGTACAGCTTGGCTTTAAGTGCATTGACGCCATGGTGCCAGTAGGTCGCGGCCAGCGTGAACTGATCATTGGTGACCGCCAAATCGGAAAACAGCCATCGCGGTCGATGCGATCATCAACCAAAAGAGCAGTGGCATTAAGTGTGTCTATGTGGCCATTGGGCAAAAGATGTCGACCATTGCAAACGTGGTGCGCACGCTAGGAGAAAACGGTGCCATGGAATACACCACGGTGGTTGCTGCCGGCGCCGCGGATCCTGCCTCTATGCAGTTCATTTCCGCGTACTCCGGTTGCACCATTGGCGAGTATTTCCGCGACACCGGCGAAGATGCGCTGATTATCTACGACGACCTGACCAAGCAGGCTTGGGCCTACCGTCAAATCTCACTGCTGCTCAAGCGCCCACCGGGTCGCGAGGCCTATCCCGGTGACGTTTTCTACCTGCACTCGCGCCTGTTGGAGCGCGCGGCGCGAGTGAACGCGGATTACGTTGAGCAACAAACCGGTGGCGCTGTAAAGGGTAAGACCGGTTCGCTGACCGCGCTGCCGATCATCGAAACCCAAGCCGGGGACGTGTCGGCCTTCGTACCAACCAACGTAATCTCGATTACCGACGGCCAAATCTTCCTCGAAACCGAAAACTTCAACTCCGGTCTGCGACCAGCCATGAGCCCGGGTATTTCCGTATCTCGGGTGGGCGGTTCTGCTCAAGTACCGTTTATGAAGAAGATTTCTGGCGGTATTAAGATGGCCTTGGCCCAGTACCGCGAGCTTGCCGCTTTCTCACAGTTTGCATCAGATCTTGATGACGCCACGCGGCGCCAGCTCGAGCACGGTGCCCGAGTGACTGAGCTCATGAAGCAAAAACAGTTTGCGCCTATGTCTGTTGCGGAAATGGGCACAGTGCTGTTCGCAGCTAATGAAGGGTATTTGGAAGATGTAGCCGTTGATAAAGTGCTGGATTTCGAAGCCGGCCTGCTCAGCTTTATGAATGCTGAATATGCCAGCTTTGTGCAAAGTACCAACGAAACCGGCGCCTACAACGACGACGTGGTTGCCACGCTGAAAGAGATCATTGAAAAGTTCAAAGCAACCCAAGCCTACTAGGCCGGTTGCGTTAGAGCCTGATCTCAGTAGCTTGAAAGGATAAAAAATGGCCGTCAGCAAAGAGATTAAAAACAAGATCGGCAGCGTGCAAAACACGCAAAAGATCACCAGCGCAATGCAAATGGTTGCGGCCAGTAAAATGCGCCGCACGCAAGACCGTATGCAACAAGGCAAGCCCTACAGTGACCGTATCCGCAGCGTCATAAGCCACCTTGCCAACGCTAACCCGGAATACAAGCACACCTTCATGCAAGCTCGCGACGTAAGGCGTGTCGGCTTCATCGTGGTGTCATCGGATCGCGGCCTGTGTGGCGGCTTGAACGTGAACTTGTTCCGCTCCGTGGTGAAGCAAATCGCCGAGCTAGACGCCAAGGGCATCGAAGTCGACCTAGGCCTTATCGGCAACAAAGCCGGGCCATTCTTTCGCTCCATTGGCGCAAATATTGTGGCGGTTATGCCAGATGTGGGCGAAAGCCCGGCCATCGCCGATCTGATTGGCGGCATACGAGTGATGCTCGACGCCTACTCCCAAGGCACTATTGACCAGCTATACCTGGCGGGTAACGATTTCGAAAACACTATGACTCAGACGCCCACCGTGCGTCAGCTGTTGCCCTTAGATCCGGCAGATGATGATGCCTACAAGCACCGTTGGGATTACATCTATGAGCCGGACGCGCGCCAGCTGATTGAAGGCCTGTTGCTGCGTTATTTGGAGGCGCAGGTTTATCAGGCGGTCATTGAAAACGGTGCTTGCGAGCAGGCGGCGAAGATGATCGCGATGAATAATGCGACGGAGAATGCAGAAAAACTCATTGATGAGTTGCAGTTAATTTACAACAACGCGCGACAGGCGGCGATCACTCAAGAAATCGCAGAAATCGTTAGCGGTGCGGCGGCAGTTTAAGCCCAGCAGCACGAACACACTGAACTAAGCGAACCAAAGAAATAACCAAATACATAAAGAGGCTAGAAATGAGCAGCGGTCGAATCGTACAAATTATCGGCGCGGTCATCGATGTAGAGTTTGATCGAAACAACGTGCCCAAGGTTTATGATGCCCTATCTGTCGCAGACAGCGGCCTCACCTTGGAAGTGCAGCAACAATTGGGTGACGGCATTGTCCGCACCATCGCCATGGGAATTTCTGATGGCCTGTCACGAGGCCTTGAGGTGACAAATACCGGCGCGCCAATTTCCATCCCAGTTGGTGAGGAAACACTGGGGCGCATCGTTGACGTACTCGGCACGCCTATCGACGAAAAAGGGCCGGTCAACGCTCAGCAGCTGATGCCCATACACCGTAAAGCACCTGCTTACGAGGACCAAGTCGGCGGCAACGAAGTGCTCGAAACCGGCATTAAGGTCATTGACCTGATTTGTCCTTTCGCCCGGGGCGGTAAGGTTGGTCTGTTCGGTGGTGCGGGTGTTGGTAAGACGGTCACCATGCTCGAGCTGATTAGAAACATCGCTATCGAGCACTCGGGCTTGTCCGTGTTTGCTGGCGTCGGCGAGCGTACTCGCGAGGGCAACGACTTCTATTATGAAATGGAAGAAGCCGGCGTACTGGACAAAATTTCCCTGGTATTTGGCCAAATGAACGAGCCTCCGGGCAACCGCCTGCGTGTCGCGCTAACCGGCCTGACCATGGCAGAGAAATTCCGTGACGACGGCCGTGATGTGCTGCTATTCGTTGACAACATCTATCGATACACCTTGGCTGGTACCGAGGTATCGGCGCTACTGGGTCGTATGCCCTCGGCGGTAGGCTACCAGCCAACCCTAGCCGAAGAGATGGGTGTATTGCAGGAACGTATTACCACAACCAAGGCTGGCTCCATCACATCAGTGCAAGCGGTTTATGTACCAGCAGACGACCTGACCGACCCGTCACCGGCCACCACCTTCGCGCACTTGGACTCAACGGTAACGTTGTCGCGTGCGATCACCGACTTGGGTATTTATCCAGCCGTTGACCCATTGGATTCAACCAGCCGCCAGCTTGACCCATTGGTGGTAGGCGAAGAACACTACAACGTCGCCCAGCAGGTGCAGCAAGTTCTGCAGCGCTACCAATAACTGCGCGACATCATTGCGATTTTGGGTATGGACGAGCTGTCAGAAGAGGACAAACAGTTGGTATACCGCGCACGGAAGGTGCAAAAATTCTTCTCCCAACCCTTCTTTGTGGCAGAGCAGTTCACGGGCAACTCGGGCAAATTTGTCAGTCGCGAAGAAACCGTGCGCAGCTTTAAGGCGATTCTCGATGGTGAGTACGATCACTTGCCGGAAGACGCGTTCTACATGGTTGGCGGTATTGAAGACGCCATTGAAAAAGCGAAAACGCTGTAACCGGCGTTTCGAAAGGTCATCGGGCAGCCGCCCATAACAGTGTTTGATAAGAGGAATTGGCGTGGCGACATTACAGTGCGAAATCGTAAGTGCAGAGCAATCTCTGTTCTCTGGCGCCATTACCTCGCTATCGGTAAGGGGCACCATTGGCGAACTGGGCATTACTCCCGGTCACGCGCCGCTGTTGACGGGTATTAACCCCGGTGCGGTCGCCCTGCGCCTGGAAGACGGCAGCGAAGAAATTTTTTATGCCTCTGGCGGCTACCTCGAAGTGGAGCCGGGCTTTGTCACACTGTTGGCCGATACCGCACTACGGGCTGAAGATCTGGATGAGGCGCAGGCTGAAGAAGCGCGCCAGCAGGCCGAAAAAGCCATGGAAGAGCGCAATGCGGAAACGGAATTTTCTTCTGCAGCAGCGATGATGGCAGAAGCGCTGGCCCAGCAACGTACCCTAGAAGAACTGCGTCGCCGCAGCCGATAAAAGTCGCAGCCGATAAAAGCCTCAGACAACCTAACCGCAGATAGATCCTAAAGGTATACTAGCGCCAGTAACCTATCGGGAACCTGCTATGACCCTTCATGTCATCGTCCTTGCCGCCGGCAAGGGCAGCCGGATGAAATCCAATATCCCCAAGGTGCTGCATCAGCTTGCCGGTGCACCCATGCTGCACCGAGTGATTGCCGCTGCAAGCGAACTTGAGCCGCAAACAATGCACCTCGTTTTAGGCCATGGGCTAGAGCAGATCGAAGCCAGCCTGACAGAACAAACCGTAGCCACTAACACGGTGCAACAGGCGCAGCAGTGGGGCACTGGCCATGCAGTGAAGCTGGCACTAGAACACATAGCTGACGAGACCGTCACCTTAGTGCTATACGGCGATGTGCCGCTAATCACCGGCGCAACATTGGCCCGCTGTGTGGAAGTCGCAAACGCTGGCGAAGTGGGTGTGGTTACCGCTAACTTTGCCAACCCTGAACAATTGGGCCGCATTTTACGTAACGATGTCGGCAGCATTGATGCCATTGTCGAATACCGCGACGCCAGCGCGGCGCAAAAAGCCATCAGCGAAATAAACTCAGGTATCTTGGCGGCACCAACACACCTGCTACGCGGCTGGTTGCAGCAAGTGCAGCCAAACAACCAGCAAGGCGAATACTACCTAACAGATATTGTTAGCATCGCGGTGCGCGATGGCGTCAGCGTGCGGGGGTTACTGGTCGACGAGGAACACGAAGTAATGGGCGTGAATGACCGCGCTCAGCTGGCACAGGCGGAACGACTGTATCAGCAGCAGCAAACCACCGCGCTAATGGCCCAAGGGGTGACCTTTGCCGATCCGGCACGAGTGGATATTCGCGGCGTGTTGAGCTGCGGTATCGACTGCTTCGTTGATATCAATACCGTGTTCATCGGCGAGGTCACACTAGGCGAAGGCGTTACCGTCGGCCCCGGGGCAGTTATTGAGAACAGCCACATCGGTGCCAACGTAATAATAAAAGCCCACACGGTTATTGAAGGCGCTCAGGTAGCCGATGCGTGCCAGCTTGGCCCCTTTTCGCGCATAAGGCCCGGCAGCGAATTTGCTGAGGGCGGTAAAGTCGGCAACTTTGTCGAAACGAAGAAAGCCAAACTCGGAGCTGGCGCCAAGGCCAGCCATTTGTCTTATTTGGGCGATGCAATCATTGGCGCAGAGGCAAACATTGGAGCAGGTACGGTGACCTGTAATTACGACGGCGTTGATAAACACCAAACCACTGTGGGTGACGGGGCTTTCGTCGGTACCAACAGCACCCTGGTGGCACCGTTAGCGATAGGCGCCAACGCTTTCGTTGCGGCAGGTTCAACGGTAACCGCAGAGGTCGCACCTGATACTCTAGCGGTGGGTCGTGCGCGGCAGCGCACGATCACTAAGTGGCTAAGTCCGGTCAAGCGCAAGCAACAATCCGAATAATCAACCAGAACCGCTTGCTTTAAAGCGCAGCAAAGGAGCTTTTATGTGTGGCATCGTCGGTGCAGTAGCCCAGCGTAACGCGACTCCGATTCTGATTCGCGGCCTGCAGCGGTTAGAGTACCGGGGCTACGACTCTGCTGGCCTTGCGATCATCGACGAGGCCGGGGCCATTGGTCGCGAGCGTCAGGTCGGCAAGGTGCAAAACCTCGTGGACGCCCTGCAGCGCCTTCCAATTGAAGGCGGCACCGTCATTGCGCATACGCGCTGGGCTACTCACGGCAAGGTCACCGCAGAAAATGCCCATCCGCATTTGTCCTCGGGGCCAGGAGCCCAAGACGTTTGTTTGGTGCATAACGGGATCATAGAAAATCACTCCGAGCTGCGCCAAGAGCTACAGCAACAAGGATTTGTGTTTGACTCCGACACAGACTCGGAAGTCATCGTGCATTTGATCCACTTCTGTCTGCGCAGCGCATCAGACTTGCTAGAGGCGGTCCGCCAAGCTGTGCGCCGCTTAGAGGGTGCCTATGCGTTGGCCGTGATTGCAGCAGGCGAAAGCCACCGAATTATTGCGGCGCGTCGGGGATGCCCGTTAATCCTTGGCAAAGGAATTGGTGAAAATTATCTTGCTTCGGATGTACTTGCGCTGCGTGCGGTAACAGACCGGTTCATATATCTCGAAGAAGGCGACTTAGTAGACTTGCGAGCAGATCGCATCGACGTCTGGAATATCGCCGATGAGTCTGTCATCCGTGCCGATGTACGAGTGAAAATGGAAGATGACGACATGGAGAAAGGCAATTTCCGTCACTTCATGCAAAAGGAGATGTTCCAGCAGCCCGAGGTGGTACGCCGCGTACTCGAGGGCCGAGCCGGCAAAACGCAGGTGCTCGAAGCGGCTTTTGGCGAGGGCTCTTTCGAACTGTTGGCCCAAGTTGAATCGGTGACCATTGCCGCCTGCGGCACCAGCTATTTGGCAGGCAGCGTGGCGCGCTATTGGATCGAAGAACTCACAGGCCTACCTTGTCATGTCGAAACCGCCAGTGAATACCGATATCGCAATCCGGCGATTCAAAAAAATAGCCTATTTATAACAATCTCTCAAAGCGGTGAAACCGCCGATACCCTGGCTGCCTTGCGCCTAGCCAAAACCAGTGGATTTCTGGCTACGCTCACACTGTGCAATGTGGCCACTTCTGCAACCGTGCGGGAATCGGACTTGGCCGTGCTGCTCAACGCTGGTACCGAAGTAGGGGTAGCGTCCACCAAGGCCTTTGTCGCCCAAACCGCTGCTTTGATGCTAGTAACCCTGTTACTGGCTCGGCAGCGCGGCATGGACCCGATGCTTGAAGCTGAGATCGTGCGGGGCCTGCATCAGTTGCCGCAAGTTATCGAGCAGCTGTTGCAGCTCGATGGCCAAATTGAAAAACTGGCTGAAAAATTCGCTCACAAAGATCATGCCCTTTACCTAGGTAGAGGCAGTTTTTACCCCATCGCTATGGAGGGCGCACTGAAGTTAAAAGAGCTCTCGTACATCCATGCCGAAGGGTATGCGGCAGGCGAGCTGAAACATGGCCCCCTAGCCTTGGTTGACGAAAATATGCCTGTAGTGGCCCTTGCACCCAATGACGAGTTGCTCGAAAAATTGTATTCCAATCTGCAGGAAGTACGCTCGCGCGGCGGCGAGCTTTTTGTCTTTGCTGAGCAGGGTGTGAGCCCCCTAGTTGAACAAGGGGTCACGCATATCACGCTGCCCCAATGTCCTAAGTATTGGGCGCCAATTGCCTATGTGGTGCCGCTGCAGTTGCTCGCCTACCATATCGCTGTCATTAAGGGGACAGATGTGGACCAGCCGCGCAATCTGGCCAAGTCCGTAACGGTCGAATAAAACGCTCAGTGAGTGCAAGGCAAATCTTGCGCGCATTGATCATCTAGGCTGCAGCCATAACCCGCCAAATACTCAAGTGCTCGGCATGCTGTGAGGAAAAGCAATTGGTGCCTCGCTAACACAGTTCCTGCTACAGGTGTTTTGGGGCCTGATTACTGCTGACAATGATGTGTGCTGGCTGCTTGATTGAGAAAATATGAAAATGGTTGACGCAGGTGTAATGGCGACGTCTCATGACTGTGCAAAGTTAGGTGAACCAGTCCGGCTTGATGGGCAGAGCCATGGCAAACAGCTTGTGCCGGGCGTTTGGGTAAGAGTATCTAGCACCCCAGATGCGCCTCATGTTCTGTCCGAAGCTAACCCGGCAACGGATTTCCCCCTAGGGTATGGGTATCAGTGTTGGATGCTTGGCGACGTTGGTGCCTCTGCCGGTGAGCTCTGTCCCAATGTTTGACATTAAAACTCTGACGGCGCCGATTTTGCTGGCTCCCATGGCTGGCGGTTTTAACACCCCGGCCTTAGCTGCTGCCGTTGCTAATGCTGGTGGTGTTGGCAGTTTTGGTTTTGCTTACACTTCAGCAGAGGCCATCGCACAGACACTGAATACAACCGCTGGTCTCACCAGTGGCGCACTAAATGCCAATTTCTTTGTCTTTCCAAAGGTCTCGTCCCCGCCTGCAGAGCGTGTTGACGACGCAATCGCAGCGCTTGATGCACTAACGCGAGCACTCGATGTGGCCGTCGACTTAACAACGGACCCACCTAGCGTACCGTACGTTCCGGATCTGGCCCTCCAACTGGAGCCGATCTGGCAGCACCGGCCCTCGTTAATCACCTTTCACTTTGGACTCCCAGAGCCGTGGATATTGGATAAAGCCAAGGGCCTGGGTATGAGCGTTGGTGTGACAGCCACCTGTTTGGCCGAAGCGCAGGCAATTGCAGCGGCAGGTGCCGACTTTGTGATTGCTCAAGGGTGGGAGGCCGGAGGCCATCGGGGGCAGTTTGCCAGCACTGAAATTGATACTCAGTTGCCCGTGCTAGCACTGGTGTCTTCACTCACTCAGACGCTGCCCATACCCGTGGTGGCCGCCGGGGGCCTGATGACAGGCACTGATATCGCTAACGCGCTTGCTGTTGGGGCCTCGGCAGTACAGCTAGGCACGGCATTTTTGCTCTGTGATGAGACAGGCATTGCCGCAGCCCACCGGCTCTTTTTAGAGCAAGAAAAGCAGCGGCAAACCGTTTACACAACGGCGTTTTCCGGTCGTCCAGCGCGGGGTCTGCGCAACCGATTTATCGACGCCATGTCTGGTCAACCCATACTGCCTTTTCCACTGCAAAATACCCTTACCGGAGCATTGCGACGCTGGGCCAGCCAAGTCGGCGATATGGAGTATCAAAGTGTGTGGGCTGGCACGGAGGTTAGTGCGATACGTAGCATGCCTGCTGCAACGCTGGTGCAGACATTGTTGTCAGAATTGTCGTTAGAACTGCGTCGGGCCGATTCGCCCTAGCACAGAGTTTGTGGACCTATTCCGTCTCGTCGTCGGCCGCCGCCGCATCTGAGTCGCTGCCTGCACCGTCTAAAAATTGCAGCGGCATCAGTGGGTGATCGAGTCTTAACGCGTCAGAGATTTCTTGCGCCAAGGTCTGGGATATTTCCAATACTGCGGCGGGCGTAATCAGACTTTGCTGATATTTCGAGCCAAGAGCAAAGTACTGGTTGCAATATTCTTGGGGCAGATAGGCCCAGACCGCGCCACCGACGGTTTTTACCTCACGGTAGCAGACAGGGTTTGGTTTCTCTGGCGTAGCCTTGCCTTGCGCGGCTGCCGCCTGCATGGCTTCTAGGTAGGCCTCCGTACGTTTTGCGCCGTCGATAAAGGTCATATCGATCAATGCAGACGTGCGGTTACCCAAGACAGATCTCAGCTTGCGGGTTTCGCGGCTACCACTGGTCAGTTTCGGCGAGCTCTCGTAGAAAGACTTGGCCTTCTGCCGCTCCTTAGTTTGTTTCATGCCCTTAAATAGGCCCATTTTTCGATTCTTCCATCAACGTGAGCGTTAACGCAAAGAAGCCGGACTCAACTGACCTTAAGGCTACCCGAGGGCTGCCCGATGTCTAGGTCATAAGGTTGCGCAACTTTCCTGCGGTCTCTGAGATGATTTGACTGACTCGGGATTCACTAACTTCTAAAATCGCGCCAATTTCTTTCAGGTTCATCTCTTCCTGATAGTAAAGGGCCAAAACCACACGCGCCCTTTCTGGTAATAGCTCAATTGCCTCGGCGAGCTGCGTTACCATTTGCTCGCGTTCCAGCGATTGGTCAGGCCCGGCTTCTAACTCGCTGGCCTCTTCCAGATTCGTCGGCAAGGCGTCAGAGCTGACAATGTCAACGCCTTCAGCGATTAAGCGTTCTTTTTCATAGGTGGCAATATCCTTGCCTAAATATTCGGCTACTTCGGCGCTCTTGGGCGCTCTGCCATGCTCCTTGCCGAGCGTCGAAATCGCCTGGTCCTGCTCGCGCTTGATCGTAATTGCCGAGCGAGTGGAGTAAGAAATACGCCTTACCTCGTCAAGCATCGCGCCACGAATACGAGTTTTCGCAAACATTTCAAACTCGATACCGCGGGACGGCTCGAAGGCTCGCTGGGCATGAATCAACCCCTCCATGCCGGCCTGTATCAAATCGTCGGTAGCAATGCTGGCAGGTAGTCGGGTACGCAAATGAAAAGCAATACGCTTGACCAGCGTGTAGTGCTGGCCAATTGAAACACCAGAGGTATCTTTCTGTTCTTCGTATGCTTCGATATTCGCCATACCTACACCTGCTCCTGCTGTGGCTCTTGGCGTGTGGCAGTCGCGCTGCTCTCACCAAGCTCTGACAGTAGCGCATGAGCCAAATTGAGAAAGTTCTTAGCCGCTGGACTGGTAGGGTAGTGTTCAATAACGGTTTCGCGTTTGCGCGTCACCTTGCTGAGCAGCTCGTCCTGCAAGATGCTGGCAAGATAACTGACTGGCTGCTCTAAAAATTTCATGCATACAAGGTTCATCTTGTCGAACAAGGCCTTGCCGTTGGCAGCTGAAGTCACCCGATTGGGCAGCAAGTAAAGGTTCTTAAGGCGATCTTTGCGACTCTCCAGCTTGATCAAACCATAGACGTCAGCGATTGACGCGGGCTCATCCTGCATCACCAGCAGGCGTAAATCGCAGGTGTCGAGGAAGCTCATATTTGCGCTCGATAACCCTGCCGCCGAGTCGATGAGCAGCACGTCTAACTCAGGGTAGCTTTGCAGCACTTGGTCGATAAGCGAGGTCGCCTGCACCGAGGTTATGTTGGCAAGCGACTGGTTGCCGGACGCTCCGGGGATGAGCAACAAGCCGTGGCTCGTTTCCACAGCAACGTCGGTAACACTCTTGCTCCCTTCAAAAACATGGCTGACGTTCAGCGGAGCGTTGACCCCTAACAAAATCTGCGAGTTCGCTAAACCTAGGTCGGCATCCAACAAACCAACGCGCAAGTTCTGGCGGCTGAGCGCTAGCGCTAGATTTACGGCCACGGTGGTTTTACCAACACCACCCTTACCGCTGGCAATGCCAATAATGCGAGTTGTAGTAGGCGACTGAGACATAGGTGCAAAAGTATTGCTATGTGTTGACAACAAGTATATCGCTTATTCTTCTAACGTATTGGAAGAATTACCTTTTTTGTCGTCGTCGATATTCTCGTCCATCACATGTCCATTTACGCCGGTAACCTGAGACGCATTATTTTGCAGAGCCTGCAGCAGCGGATCGAGCTGCTTCACCAAGCCGAAGCGGGTCAATATGACACAGGACATAATCCATGGCGTGGTCTCGGCAAGCGCGTCCACAATGGTCGGTGACACATCTGCGGCTAAGCACAAGTGGGGGAGGATTTCATTTTCAGTAACCAGGCTTATCAAGGCTTCCGGATTGAGCAAAATCGAAGCAGGGGTATCGATTAATACCTGATGATTTTGTTGATAGCGGGCCAGCAGTTGGCCCAGTTGAGCAAGATCGTTGGCCTGCAAAAAAGCCACACCAAGTCCTTGGCAGAGCTGCACTAAGCCGTGGTTTTGAGCCAGCATGGCGGTGCCGGCCGGTAACGTGTCTGTAGTTGCTTCTCCAGCCAGCGCAATAATCAGCAAATCGCTGGTTGGGTCACTGTCTAAGAGTTGCTGAGCGAGTGTTGCCACCGCCGTGGGTTTGCCCGCGCCGGGGTAGCCGACAGAGGCATGCACGCCGGACCAGTCGCGCTGTTGGGCCAGCGGCCTGCAAATGAGGTCTTGTACTTGGTTAGACAGCTCATTGGTGTCGCTATGCGTGTGCTCATTAACTCTGCGATTGATGGAAGCCATGGCCAGTTGGGCTTTGCGTAGCGGTGTTTCTGCTGCAGCCTTGGCTTCGAGCTGATTACGCAGTTCGGCCAAGTCGTGCTGAATGGTCCGCATCATTTGATGCATTTCCTCGCGCGCTGGCGGTTCCACCAAGGATGGATGGGCCGCTGCAGGCTGACCCTTGGGTCCAGTAGCGCCGCTAACAAAGGGAGCAGGCCCTGCCTTTGCTTCCGGCTTTTTACCTAGCGCAGAGTTCAACTCCTTGCCAAATTCCTGCGCGATGCGCTGGTCGGCCTTGCCACGCGGTAGCGGTGTGCCGGATGCATTATCTGCGGCCACGCGATTGAGTAGTGATGCAACGGTAGAGGTCGCCTCACTGATATCTAGCGTATCTTCAGCGCCAGCATCGTTTTGCTGGGGCGGTGTTTTCGTATTCAGGGGTTCCTCTACGGCACAAATCATCTCGGTTTTGTTACCGACCTTGTTCGTTGAGATAATCAATGCGTCGTCGCCATAATGCGCACGCACCTGATCCATAGTTGCCTTGCTGTCAGCGCCAACAAATCTTTTTAGTTCCATAGTACTCTCGGCAGACTCTAGGTCTGTTCTTCCTCACGTTCATTAACTTCAATTGAAGACACAACGCTAATTGGTTGGTCGTCGGGTATTTCGGTGTAGCACAGCACCGTCAAATCCTTGGTGCTGCGTCGCAATAGCCGCGCCAGCCAAGGGCGCAAAATGGGCGATACAACAAGTACCGCTGGTAAGTCCTGTTGCTCCAGTTCCTCAATGGTTGAGCGAATGGAGGCAAAGAAGCTCTCGGCCAGCGCGGGTTCTAAGGCAATTTCATCGTAACTGTTGGCCCGTGACACCAGGTCTGTAAGCAACTGTTCCAGTGTTGGGTCCAGTGTCATAACCGCTAACGTTTCGTCCGGATCGATAATGTCCTGCACGATCAGGCGAGCCAGCTTGGGTCGTACTAAGGCGCATAGCTGACCGGCGTCTTGGGTACGACCGGATTCTTCCGCCAATGTTTCCAAAATAGTGCGCATATCACGCAGCGGTACGCGCTCTCTGAGCAGATTTTGCAGTACTCGAACCACGGTGCCGAGGGTCAGTTTTTCTGGAATAAAGTCTTCCACCAGCTTTGGCGATGTTTCCGCGATTTTGTCGATCAACTGTTGTGCGACGTCGTAGGTCATCAGTTCATCGGCGTTATTCTTAATGACGCTGTTCAAGTGTGTGGCGATTACCGTACTGGCATCGACTACGGTATAGCCCACTGCTTGGGCATATTCACGCTCGCTTGGTTCAATCCATACCGCATCAAGTCCGAAGGCCGGATCCTTGCCGGCTTCACCGGGAATTTCACTGAGCACGTTGCCCGGATTGATCGCCATCTCTTTGCCGCTGGCAATCACACCAACGCCTCGCACAGAACCGTTAATGACAATTTGATAGGCATCTGGGGCGCTATCGAGGTTGTCTCGGATGCGTATGGAAGGCAGCAGAAAGCCCATTTCCGCGGACAATTTCTTGCGAATGCCTTTCAGACGATTGAGCAGGCGCCCGCCGGTGTCGGCGTCCACCATGGGAATCAGTCCATAGCCCAATTCCAAACTGATAACGTCAACCTGACCCGCATCATCCCAGCCCAGTTCCAGTAGATTGGGGTCCTCAGCCGCCGCCGGGCCTTGATCGGCAGGCATGTCTGCAACTGCCGGGGCATCGGCGACGCCGTCGGTGAAATTACGTTGAATGTAGAAGCCCAGCCCTAGCGCCGCGGCACCAAGCATGAGGAAGGTCATATTGGGCATGCCGGGCACAAGGCCCATCACAGTCAAAATGCCGCCGGCAATGTAAAACGCCAGAGGGTTGGCAAGTTGTTTACTCGCCTGATCCGGCGTCGATTCCGAGGTAGTAACCCGAGTAACGATGATCGCCGTGGCTAAGGAGAGAATCAATGTCGGCAGCTGGGCGACCAGGCCGTCGCCGATGGTCAACAATATATAGGCGCGGGCCGCATCAGATAACGTCATCTCGTATTGCAGCAGTCCAATCAGCAATCCGCCGACCAGATTAATAATAAGAATCAGCAGGCCAGCAACGGCGTCGCCACGTACAAATTTAGACGCACCATCCATAGAGCCGAAGAAGTCAGATTCTTGCGCAACCTGAGCGCGGCGCAGCTTGGCGGTTTCTTGATCAATAACGCCGGCGTTGAGATCGGCGTCAATGGCCATTTGCTTGCCGGGCAGTGCGTCCAAGGTGAAACGGGCAATAACCTCTGACACTCGGCCAGCACCCTTGGTGATAACAATAAAGTTAATGATCATCAAAATGGCGAAGACGATGAAACCCACCACGTAGTTGCCGCCGATAACGAACTCGCCGAAGGCCGCGATTACTTTGCCAGCAGAATCGCCGCCTTGATGACCTTCAAGCAGTACCACACGAGTGGACGCAACGTTGAGGCCTAGGCGCAGCATGGTGGCAAACAGGATAATGGTAGGAAATGAGGAGAAATGCAGCGTTTCCGCGGTGTTTAGGGCTACCATAATGATCAGCAGCGCGAGCAAAATGTTGAGGGTGAAAAAGAAGTCCAACATCAGCGGCGGTAGCGGCAATATCAGCATGGTCAAAATAAGAATGACCGCGATCGGCATAGCCAACGACGTCCACGGCACTGTTGCCGACAATTGTCGAAGATCTGACAGATTAATCGCTGAAGTTGCCATTACTGCTGCGTGACGTCCTTTTTACTGGCATTAAGTGTCAAAAAGAGCGGATTTCGCCCTTCGGTACTGGGTTTGCGTAGAGAGGCTGCATAAAGCGTGCCTAAAAACACCAAGGCGCTTGGAAAAGCGCCCTGACCGCATGATCCGCATTCAAGATCTGCCTAAGTTGGCCGATGTTTAGCACATAGGTGAAAAGGAATTTCGGATCATGGCTATCGATAACGGGGCAACAGCGGATCTTGTGACAGGCGCTCCTCGCGCCCTTATGGCGACATTACTGGCCTTTGCGTTGGTCGGGTGTGCGACGCCACAGCGCACCGAGAATCTGTATCCAGTATCCGAAGCCGATGGGCTTATGGCCTCAGGCTATGCGGTGATTGCCGCGCAGCGAGGTGACACGCCAGCGCAGCAGCGTCTTATGGCAATTAAGGCCTCCAAGCTCGACGCCTACCGCGCCCTCGCTGAGCAGGTTTATGGTCAATACATCAACGCCACTGGCACCATGATTGATATGTCGGTAACCGAAGACCACCTAAAAAGCCGAGTGGAAGGCGTCATTTATGGTGCCCGCGTCGTCAGCATCACGCCGATTGGCGAGGAAACCTATGAAACCAAGCTCGCGCTACCTCAACGCACCATTGATGAGTTAGTGAAGAATTATCTGCAAGGGCCAAGCGCCGGGCGCTGACAGGTCAATGGTTGCACGCACATCAACAGCCGGGCGACGTCGACTTAGCCGATGGCGGCAGACGATTGCTGCGCTTGCGTGCTTTGCCTTTGGCGCCTCGGTACACACCGCAGCGCAGGCGCAAAGTGTAGAATTCGGCAGTGCGCCAGTGGCCGGGCAGGCTGACATCGAAGGCATAAGCCCAGCGTCTCAGCAAGGTTATGCCGAGCAGTTGCGCCAACTCAAGCAGGCCTTCATGAATCTTGCGATGGACCAAGAAGCGCGGATCGCCGCCAGCAGTTGGACCGACAGCAACGGCACCATGGGTGAAGATGTGATGGTGTTCAGTGGTCTGAAGCTGGAGAAGCTGCGCCCAGTATTGCGCCGCAACCGTTTTGGGGCCGAAACCACAGACCTGCTTTACGCCAGTGACGCCGCCGCGCCCGCTTGTGCCACCCAAGCGCTGCGTCCCCAGCGGCTCGGATTAACCGTGGATGTCGAAGCGGGCGGCAAACCGGGTACCCAAAATATGGCTCGCGCTGCCGCGCATAGCCTGAGCCGTGCACTGCAAGCCGCGCTGGCCGAAGGGCGCCTTGGCAATGTTTCAGTGCTGCTGGACCGTGCTCGCAGCGACACGTCAAACCTGTCCACCTATGAGCGTTTCATGACCGCTGCTGCAGTTGGCTACGAGGACCTCCATTTACAGGTGCATGTGGCCGCCGCAGAGCGCCAGCCACTGCTGCAGCGGGCGGGTATTTTTGCTCAGGCCAGACCGAGTAAAACATTGTCGGTCAACCTACGCCTGATGGCGCGCCAAGTAGAGGTGCTGACCTTGGCAACGCAAATGCCCATCGCATCGTCTCGGCTCAGTAACAACAACCAACTGGCATGGTTAACCCTGCCCGAGTCGGCGTTACTGGGGTTGAATAGTTGGCTCGATAACGCCCTCACAGAAGTGGCCGCAGCGGTGCATTGTCACGGCGAGACAGCACTCACACTTACCGCCGACGCATCACAGATTACCTTGCAGGGTGGCCAAGATGCCGGTTTGTATCAGGGCCAGCGGCTGGCAATTTTGCCCAGTAGCCGGCGACTGCGTAGCCGCGGCTTGCAGCACTCGCTTAGCGTCGTCGGTTTAGCACAAGTCACCCGTGTGGGGCCGCGCAGTGCCACCTTGACCATGTATGCTGGGCCTAGCGCAGGCGATATCACGGATATGATGGCCATTCCCGTGGCGGCGCTTGCGCCTTGAGTCGGCCCTGAACAGGAAACATAGCCATGAACATCAAGAGTTTTGCCCAACTACCGCAACGGCTGCAGTCTACTTTTTCGTTGCTCGGTTGCCTGATCTTTGCGGCATTGCTGCAAGGTTGCACTGCCCTCGGGGTGGAATTAGTCGACAGCGCCGAGCTGGCGCAACTGAAGACTCAGGCGGAACCGCCGCTGCCAGAAACAGTAGATGAAGCGGAGCTAGATGATGCGTTGTCGCGCATGATTGGTGACCTAGAGCGCTCGCTGGAAGCGGCGGCGCTCGCAGCCGAAGAAGACGCTGTAGCTGAAGATGGTACCTATGTCGTGAAAAACGGCGACTACCTAGACAAAATCATTAACCAAACTGTCGGCAAGTCACCACTGCGTCGCGACATCTTACGCAGCGCCTTCGTGCGCGCGAACCCACACGCATTTATGCGCTCCAATCCTAATTGGTTGTTGGCCAACAAAAAGCTCCGAGTGCCCGAGGCGGACGATATCAAGGCAGTTATTTTTACTGACGAAAGCCGACGCGACAAAGATCGAAACAACAGTGCGAACCCGTATGAAGGCTGGATTCAATACCCCTAATCCTGCGGGGCAGGCAGCACCCGTGCGCCCTGTCAGCACGGGCGCTGCGGCTGGTATTGAGGCGACGGCTGGCAAAAGCGGGGCAGTTACCGGGCAACCTGCTTCAGGTTCACCAACAGCGCTGGTGCAAACGACGACGCTAAATACCGCGCCGCTATCCTCATCCTTACCTGCCCAAGTACCCGCCCAAGTACCTGCCCAAGTACCTGCCCAAGTACCTGCCCAAGTACTGGCGCAAGCATCCCTAGCAACTCCCATGCCTGCAGCAGCGCTACCAACCACTGCTGCAGCGACCGCCACCGCCATTGCGAATTTCGCACCTACTCCCGCGCCTACAGCGACTGTAGTTGCGACGACCTTA
>JAACDW010000025.1 GCA_009936775.1 Pseudomonadota bacterium | reverse complement strand
GTGCCGCTAACGCCGACGATATCGCCCATTTCCCAAAACTGGGAAAAGTCTTCGTATTCGTCGTCGCCCAGGTCGTTCTTGGTGAGATAACACTGAATTTGCCCGCTAACATCTTGCAGGGTAACGAAGCTGGCCTTACCCATAACGCGCCGCAGCATGACTCTGCCAGCCACCGCCGTACGCACTCCGGCCTCTGCCAAGCCGGCTTTGTCTTGGTTGGCATAATTGCTTTGCAGGTCTGCCGCCAGCGCCTGACGCCGAAAATCGTTTCGATAGACCTTACTCTTCTCCAGCCAAGCTTCCATCTTGGCCCGACGATTGAGTAATACATCTCTTTCTTCGCTCATGATTTTCCTTCTGAATCTTAGTGGCGCAGGGCTAAAGTCCGGCTTTCAAGCAGGCTTCCATAAATGGGTCTAGGTCACCGTCGAGCACCTTGGTCGGATCTGTGCGCTCGATCTCGGTACGCAGGTCCTTAACACGAGACTGATCCAGTACGTAACTGCGTATTTGGCTGCCCCAGCCGATATCCGCCTTGGCGTCTTCGATGGCTTGCTGTTCTGCGCGCCGCTGCTGCAGCTCCAGCTCATAGAGCTTGGCACGCAACTGCTTGTAAGCGTTGTCTTTATTTTGATGCTGAGAGCGCTCGCTTTGACACTGTACAACGGTATTGGTGGGCAGGTGGGTAAGCCGTACTGCCGAGTCTGTACGGTTCACATGCTGGCCGCCTGCGCCGCTGGCTCGATAGGTGTCAACCCGAACATCTGCCGGATTAATTTCGATCTCTATGTCGTCGTCTATTTCTGCAGACACAAAAACCGAGGCAAAGGAGGTATGCCGACGATTGCCGGAATCAAACGGCGATTTGCGCACCAATCGGTGTACGCCGGTTTCGGTACGCAGCCAGCCGTAGGCGTATTCGCCGCTAATCATCACTGAGGCGCTTTTAATGCCTGCCACATCGCCCTCGGAAACCTCTGTAACCGCCACCGCAAAACCGCGCTGCTCGGCCCAGCGCAGGTACATGCGTAGCAGCATTTCGGCCCAGTCTTGGGCTTCGGTGCCGCCAGACCCTGACTGAATTTCCAAATAGCAATTGGCGCCGTCTAGTACCCCTTGAAACATACGTCGAAACTCTAGCGCCGCCAACTGGCCTTCAAGACCCTGCAGTTCAGTTGCCACATCATCGAGGGCACTTTGGTCGGCTTCATCGCTGGCCATTTCGGCCAATTCGGAGAGGTCAGTAAGGCTGTCGCCAAGGGTACTGAGCAGGCCCACTACCTGGTCAAGGGACGCCCGCTCCTTGCCTAGCTGCTGGGCGCGCTCGGGGTCATTCCATACCTCCCCGTCCGCCAGTTCCAGCTCTACTTCTTGCAGCCGCTCGCGCTTTTCCTCGAAGTCAAAGATACCCCCGAAGCGCTGCATCGCGCTCCTGTAGGTCTTTTAAGTATTCGCGGATGCCGGTGATTTCAGCCATGAAGTTTTTCTTGTCTCGGGTGTGATGTGCGCGGCGCTCAGTCTAAGACATCGGCTCTAGGTACTCTACCATCAGCTGCAGGGTTTGCCGTCCGGCGTAGTCATTCAGAGCCGGTTTGTAGACCACTCTGACCTCCTCGGGCTGGCCTTGAAGCGGCGCTTGACGAAAGGCGATGGCGTCGATGAGCCGGTCATTAAATCCCAGTACCAGTTGTAAATGGTCCTGGCCTACTACCCGTTGATTCACAAGTTTGAACTCGCCGACAAATTGCGGCTCAGCAAAGCCATTACCCCAAGGTCCCGCGTCGGCGAGTTTCACCACCGTGTCGAGATTTAACTGCTCTGAGGTTAGTGCGCCGTCGGTAAGAAGCACCGCATCCAGCATGTCGGCGGTGACCGCAGCTTTAACGGCTTTATCGAAGGCTTTTTGAAAGCGTGGCAGGTGCACGCGCTTGATGCTTAATCCTGCGGCCATGGCATGCCCGCCAAATTTCAGCAGCATCCCCGGCAGGCGGGTGGCGATGCTGTCGAGAACGTCGCGTATGTTGAGGCCTTCGATGCTGCGAGCAGAACCCTTGAGTTCGTCTGACGTGTCCGAGGCGTCGGCAAAGACAATGGCAGGTCGGTGAAATTTTTCTCTCAAGCGACCAGCGACAATACCCACCACGCCCTGATGGAAGCTCTCGTGGTAGACAGCGATACCGGTTGCATCTGGGGACGGAGTGATTTGGGTGAGGATCATTTCTGCATCGGTAATCATGCCCTGCTCGATGTCTCGACGAGTTTGATTCAAACCATCCAGCGCCGCTGCCAACTGCCCGGCTTCTGCAAGGTCATCGGTGACGAGGCAGCGAATGCCCACACTCATATCTTGCAAACGCCCTGCCGCATTCAAGCGCGGACCGATGGCAAATCCCACATCTGCAGCAGACAGGGTTGTCAGATCGCGCTTAGCGACTCTTGCCAGCGCCGCTATTCCGGGCCGGACCATACCGCGCTGCATACGCAGCAAGCCCTGATGTACCAAGATGCGGTTGTTTTGATCCAGCGGAACCACATCGGCCACCGTGCCCAAGGCAACCAGATCAAGGTATTGGGCCATATTGGGTTCTGGGATGCCTCGGGAACTGAAGTAGTCGCGCTGGCGTAAGGTTTGGCGTAGCCAACTGAGCAGATAATAAGCAACGCCAACCCCAGCCATGGCCTTGCTAGCGAAGTTGTTGTTGCCCACATTGGGGTTCACGAGGGCGTGGGCATCGGGCAGTACGTCGCCGGGTAAGTGGTGGTCGGTAACGATGACATCAATACCCGATGCGTTTGCCAGCGCCACGCCATCGACGCTGGCAACGCCGTTATCGACTGTGACGATCACATTGGGTTCCATGGCTGCCGCCAGCTGCACAATTTCCGGTGACAGACCGTAGCCGTAGTCGAAACGATTGGGGACCAAAAAATCCACCTGCAGTGCACCCATCGCGCGCAGGGCCAACAAACACAGCGCCACCGAGGTGGCGCCATCGGCATCAAAATCGCCGACGATGAGAATTTTTTCGTTCTGCTCAAGGGCCTCGGCCAGACGCTGGACGGCGCGTTCAATATCCGGTAAGTCTGCGGGTGAGAGCAGCTTGCCGAGACCGCGCTCTAACTGCTGGGAATCTTCAATGCCACGGGCGTCATACACGCGCCCTAGCAGGTCATCGTCTAGGCCCAGAGAATTAGACGCCTGCCGCTGCTCAATACGCACCGGGCTAGCGCTCAAAGCGCCGCCGGCGCGACTCGCAGCCGAACAATGTCCGCAGCGACGATGTCGAGACTTTGCAGACGCTGCAGTGCCGCATTCATGGTTTCTTCAAGCACGCTGTCGGTGAGCAGTACGATGTCGACAACCGGCTGCGATGAGGACGCTTCGTGCTGAATGGCTGCATCAATGCTGATGGCAAATTCAGACAGGGCTTGAGTCACTTGGGCGAAAACACCCGGGCGGTCAAGCGTTGGAATGCGCAGGTAATTGGCGCTACTGACTTGGCTCATGGGTATAAGGGTAGGGGCGGTGGTGACAGCCTCTGCGGCTTCTCGCGCATTCTTCTGCGAGCCCTGCTGCGCAAGAGCTATGACATCGGACAGCACAGCCGACGCGGTGGCCTCGCCACCCGCCCCGGGCCCGCTGAACAGAGTTTCCCCTGCCCCGTCGCTATTGATCTGCACGGCGTTTAGTACCCCGTTCACATGCGCCAACAGTGCATCATTGGGCACAAGGGCGCAGTGCGCGCGGGCTTCAACGCCGGCGTCGGAATTTAGGATGATGCCAAGGTGTTTGATGCGGTAACCAAGTTCTTTGGCAAACTGAATATCCGCCACCGTTATGTGCCGAATGCCTTCAACAAATACGGTAGAAAGGTCGTATTGGCCGGTAAAGCCTAAGGCCAGCAAAATGGTCAGTTTGTGCGCTGCGTCAATGCCGTCAATATCGAAACTGGGATCCGCCTCTGCATAACCCAAGCGTTGGGCTTCGGCAAGAACCTCATCAAACGGGGTCTGATTGGCTTCCATTTCGCCGAAAATATAATTGCAGGTGCCGTTGATGATGCCAGCAAGAGAGTTAAGCCGATTCGCGGCCAAGCCGCCACCAATCCCTTGAATAATGGGGATGGCTCCGGCCACTGAGGCTTCAAAACGCAGCAAATGTGCGCCCTGCCCTGCGGTCAACTCATTGCCGTGGGCGGTCAGTACAGCCTTATTGGCGGTCACAATGGGTTTGTTGGCGGCCAGTGCGCTGCGGATCAACTCAAGAGCAGTATCCTGACCGCCCATCAACTCTAAAATAACGTCGACTTCTGGATCTTGCAGCAGATCGCTCACAGCCGTACTGAAGGTGGCTCCCTGCAGGTCGATTTCAGGCTTCGCGCTGCGGCTGGCAACTCTGACGACGCGCAGCGATACACCACTGCGCTGCCGTATCAGCGCGCCATTACGTTGGATAAGAGCAAATACGCCCTGCGCAACGGTGCCAAGGCCAGCGATTCCTAACTTTACTTCTCTCAAAATTCTCTCTCAGGCAGCTGTTGAACACTCAAACCAAGGCGTAGGGCCAATTGGGCAGCAGGCACATAGCCCGGCAGCATAACCCCATCGTCGGTGATAATTGAGGGTGTTCCGCTCACGCCAAGCCGACGACCTAGCGCGTATTGCTCATCGACAGGATCGTCTGGGCAGTTACGCTGGGCGATCCGCTGGCTGTTCTTCGCTCGGGTAAGCGCTGCGGCAGGATCGCTCGAGCACCAAACCGAGCGCATGGTATCGGCGGTGACGGACTCTAACCCCTCACGCGGATAGGCCAGGTAGCGGACCTCGATACCCAGTTCTGCATACTGATCGATTTCGTTATGGAGCTTACGGCAGTAGCCGCAGTCCACATCGGTGAAAATGTTGATGACCGCCTGTGGCTTACCCTTGGCCGGAAAGACCACCATATCGGCAAGCGATACCTGTGCAATGGCGGCCTTGCGCTGCAGCGTGCGTCGCTGTTCCGAAACATTCGACAGCTCGTTACCGATGGCATACATATCACCAACGATCATGTATTTGCCGTCTGCCGTAATGTACATAGTGGCACCGTCTGGAAAATCAGCGCCAAACAATCCGTCTACCGCAGTGGGATAAACCTCATGAATTGGTAGGTCCGGTCGGATCTCTTGCAGCTTGGCAACTGCAGCGTCCAGCTGTGTTTGGGTCACATCTGGGCCAGCGGCAGCCTGCCCAAACATGGTAAACAGACCGAGGAGCATAACAAGTCCGACCCGGCCCGACAGACGCAGGCCGATCAGGCGAGTGGAGCGATAAGAGCGAGTCGCAAACAGTTTTAAGGCTAAATTAGGCATGAGTAGTCCTGTAGCTGACAAATGGGGGCGAGGCGCTGAGGCCTGCATATCACCCGCGTGGATGATGTTCTAGCACGAGGTTTTTTAAACGCTGATTGGCCACATGGGTGTAAATCTGTCTCGTCGATAAATCTGCGTGACCAAGCATCATCTGCACTGCTCGAAGGTCCGCGCCATTATCCACGAGATGGGTGGCAAATGCATGACGTAGGGTGTGCGGCGAGACCTTTTGGTCAATACCCGCCAGCAGCGCATAGCGCTTTATCGCGTGCCAGAACGTTTGTCGGGTCATAGTGCGCCCTAGCCGACTGGGAAATAGCATTGGCCCGCCATGCGGTAGCAGGGTTGGGCGTGCATCGCGCAGGTAGCGTGCCAGCCAGGCTAACGACGCCTCTCCTGCAGGTACCAAGCGTTCCTTGCCACCCTTACCCATCACCCGAATCACCCCTTGGCGTTGATTTACATTGGTCAGTTCTAGAGTCCCCAGTTCGGTAATGCGCAAGCCGCTGGCGTAGAGCACTTCGAGCATACTGCGGTCGCGCAGGCCTAGCGGTGTCTGTACATCGGGAGCCTGCAGCAAGGCGTCTACCTGCGACATACTCCAGGCACCAGGTAAGGTACGGCCCAGCTTGGGGTGAGCTATTTGTTGCGTGGGATCGCTGACAATACGCTGTTGCAAAGCTGCCTGACGATAAAAGCCTGTTAGTGTGCTCAGCCAACGGGCCGTACTGCGCGGGCTAAGCTTGCGCTCATGCCGCAGCGCGAGCACATCGAGCCAATTTGTGGTCTGCGCCACAGTCAATTGGTCAATGCCCTGAGTGGCCAGCGCTTGTGCGGTAAAGGCGAGGTCCCGTCGATAGGCGGCCAATGTGTTTTCGGACAGGCCACGCTCGAGCCAAAGTGTCTCTAGGTAGCGATCGATTTCATCTGTCGAGGCAACTGCATTAACCATGACGGGCAACATGGCACATCTGTTGTTTTTTTTCGACACGACAGCAGCGGCATTTCGCGCGCGGGTTGGCAAAACTGGGTTTCAAAATCGAGCGCGATAGGCAGCTAAGGATTACGCCAGCGGCAAACTGGCAATGCACCTGTGACGAAAGAGGACAGCGACAAAAGACACCTGCAACAAAAAAGGCCAGCAATGCTGGCCTTTTCGATCGAGCGAAGGCGCTCGCTCTTTAGTTGATCTTTTCTTTGATGCGTGCCGAACGACCTGAGCGCTCTCGCAGGTAGTAAAGTTTGGCTTGGCGTACATCGCCACGACGCTTCACTTCAATGCTGCTGATCAGCGGACTGTGCGTTTGAAACGTACGCTCGACGCCAACGCCGTGAGAAATTTTACGCACGATAAAGGATGAGTTCAGGCCACGGCTCTTAATGCCGATAACCACGCCCTCGAATACCTGCAAACGCTCGCGGCTACCTTCCTTTACCCGCACCTGCACACTGATTGTGTCGCCAGGGCTGAATTCGGGAACGTCCTTAAGTTGGCTGTTCTCGATTTCTTCAATGATCTTGTTTCTTCTCACGTTCTTCCTCCACAGTGTGCGGACCGAGCTGCAGCGCAGCTGCTGTTAGTAATTGCCTGTCTAGCGGATCGAAAAGCCTACCCGTCAATAAATCCGGGCGGCGTTCCAAGGTTCTTTGCAGTGCCAAAGCACGCCGATACCGCTTGGTGCGATTGTGATCGCCACTCATCAGTTGTGACGGCACCACTTGCGCGCCGACAATTTCAGGGCGCGTATAGTGAGGGTAATCGAGCGTTCCATCAAGGTGTGATTCATCAATAACCGACCGTTGATTGCCCAAGGTTCCCGGTAAGTGCCGAGAAATGGCGTCCATAACCGTCATCGCCGGTAGCTCACCACCACTGAGCACGTAGTCCCCTACCGACCACTCGCTATCCACGTACTGGCTGACAAAGCGCTCGTCGATTCCTTCATAGCGGCCACAAATCAGAATCAGACCGGCGTGCTGGCTCGCCGTTATTGCCATTTGCTGGTCGAAACGCTGTCCCTGAGGGCTCATGAGTATGACTTGGGTGCCCTTGGGTGCCTTGGCTTTGGCGGCATCTAACGCTCTTTGCAGCGGCTCGACCATCATCACCATACCGGGGCCGCCTCCGTAGGGCCGGTCATCGACGGTACGGTGTTTATCCTCGGTAAAGTCTCTGGGGTTGAAACACTCAAGACTCAGGCTTCCAGCGGACAAGGCTCGGGCAAACACCCCCTCTTGAGTAACCGCAGCAAACATCTCTGGTAGCAGCGTTAAAACCCCTAACCACATAGCTGCTTGCTCACGACCAGTCTGCCTGCCAATCAACACGCAGTTGTTTGCTCTGCGCATTGACCTCGACTACGTATTCTTGCGTAAAGGGCACCAGCAGATCGCGCTTTGAATCAGCGCGCCGCACGCATAAAACCGCGTGGGCACCGGTTTCCATCAGTTCACTGACGGCGCCCAGTACTGTGCCCTCTTTATTGGTCACAACACAGCCGATTAAGTCGTGCCAGCAATATTCGTCCAGTTCCGGCTCAGGAATGCTGCCTCGCGTCACGCCTATTAAGGCGCCGTTAAGTAATTGCGCTTGGTCACGGTCGGCAATGCCATTGATCTGCGCGACGTAGGCGTCTTTGTGTGGCTTGCTGTCGCGTTCGGCAATCAGCGTCCAACCCGCATTCGGAGCGCGTTGCAGATACCACGGAGTATAAGCAAACAGATTGGCCGCTGGCTCGGTAAACGAATGCAGCACTTGCCAGCCACGTACGCCGTAGGGACGGCCTAGTTTGCCCACCACGACCATGGTCGACGACCCAGCGTAAAGCGCAGTTGTCTCACTCATCGAGCTTTCTTCTCAAGATCTACGTCATTCGTTCAGGCATAAAAAAGCGCGGCTTAGAAGCCACGCCCTTGCATCAACATCCGCTTCGTGTGTTGTCGCCTAGGCCACCGCCTGTACACGACAACTGGCCCACCGCTGCCCTAGGCTGCGGCTCCTTCACTTTGCTTACGTGCTTGCTTGATCAACTTAGCGACGCGCTCGGAAGGCTGCGCGCCTACGCCCATCCAGTAGTCAACGCGTTCTAAATCAAGGCGCAGCACCTCGGCCTGTCCCTTTGCTACTGGATTATAAAAGCCAACGCGCTCTACAAAGCGGCCGTCCCGAGAGGATGAGCGATCTGCAACAGTGATGTGATAGAACGGGCTTTTTTTCGCGCCGTGTCGGGCAAGACGGATTGTTACCATAGTAATCTCTTCGTGTTTTCCGCAGCTTTAACCTTAATGCCCGCGCTGCTGCGCTGTTGGCGTCGGGGTAAAGCACCTGTATTCGTTCAGTGCCGCATGCTTGCGTGACTGGAAGGCGCGGTATGATATAGCAACGAACCGCCGGCGCAAGTGCTCAAAACCGCTGCGATCAACGCCGCCGCATACCCGGTGGCAAGCCAGCCGGACCGCCAGGCATCTGCATACCGGGCATTCCCTGCACGCCGCGCATCATGCGCTGCATACCGCCCTTGCGGCTGACCTTCTTCATCATCTTTTGCATCTGCTTGTGCTGCTTGAGCAAGCGGTTAACGTCCGCAATTTGTGTACCGCTCCCGTCGGCAATGCGTTTTTTCCGCGAGCCATTGAGCAAATCCGGAAACTGCCGCTCTTTCACCGTCATGGAATCAATGATGACGCCCATGCGCTTGAACTGGTTGTCGTTTACCTTGGCCTTGGCTGCCTCAGGTATTTGCCCCATGCCTGGCAGCTTGTCCATCATGCCGGCAACACCGCCCATGTTATCCATTTGCTGCAGTTGGTCGCGAAAGTCCTCTAGGTCAAACTTGCGCCCGCTCTGCATTTTCTTCGCAAGACGTTGGGCCTTGTCTTTATCAACCTTGCGCTCGGCTTCCTCGATAAGCGACAGCACATCGCCCATACCCAGAATGCGCGAAGCGAGGCGGTCAGGATAAAACGGCTCTAGGCCATCGGTTTTTTCGCCAATACCCATGAACTTAATGGGTTTGCCGGTAATCGCGCGAACGCTGAGCGCCGCGCCGCCTCTGGCGTCGCCGTCAGTTTTCGCGAGCACTATGCCGGTCAAGGGAAGTGCGTCGTTGAACGCCTTTGCGGTATTCGCTGCATCTTGGCCTGTCATGGCGTCGACAACGAACAGGGTCTCGATGGGCTTTATGATCTGATGCAGGGCCTGTATTTCGGCCATCATTTCCGTGTCTACAGCCAACCGACCTGCGGTGTCGAGAATCAGCACATCGGCCAATTGTTTGTTGGCTTCGGCCAGCGCGCGCTGCGCAATGTCGGCGGGTTTTTCGTCTGCATTAGACTCAATAAAGCTGGCACCCACTTCGTCAGCTAAGGTTTGCAGTTGAGCGATCGCCGCCGGGCGGTAGACGTCGGCACTCACAACGGCAACCTTTTTCTTCTCTCGCTCTTTCAGCAAGCGCGCCAGTTTAGCGACCGTGGTGGTTTTACCGGCACCTTGCAAACCAGCCATAAGAATGACCGCTGGCGGCTTGGTGGCCAGATTCAGTGCGTCGTTGGCATCGCCCATGATGTGCACTAGCTCATCGTGAACGATTTTAATGAAGGCCTCACTGGGGTTAAGCGCCGAGGTCACCGCTTGCCCTAACGCCTTGCTGCGCACCTGTTCAACAAAGCCTTTAACCACGGACAAGGCAACGTCGGCTTCAAGCAGTGCCAACCGCACATCACGCAGGGCCTCAGCAATGTTATCGTCTGTGAGCCGGGCTTTGCCGGTGATCTTTTTCAGGCTGTGGGAAAGCCGGTCGGATAAGCTCTCGAACATAAGTCTATTGTGCTTGGTTACTCGAAGATCAGTATAGCGCGAGAGCTGGCTGTTGCGTTAACCCTCTCCGTAAAGGTCCGAAAGGGACACCGAAGTGCCGTCTTCAATGACCTGACGACAGTGCACGCGGTCTAGCGCCCGAGGCTCGGTAACCCCGCAGGAGTGGGCAATAATCTCTACCTCATGCATCAGGGTTGTCGCGTAATTGGCCACCCGTTCCGCCTTGTCTTCTACCACCAAGCCACGCTGCAGCTTTGGATTGTGGGTTGTAATGCCGGTCGGGCAGGTATTTTTGTTGCACTGCAGTGCTTGGATACAACCGAGAGAGAACAAAAACCCGCGAGCGGAAACTGCCACATCAGCCCCCGCACACATGGCCCAAGCCACCTGTCCCGGGCTGGTCAACTTGCCGCTTGCAATGACTCGAATGCGCTGACGCAGACCGTGGCGGGTCAGTATGTCGACGACAAGCGGCAGACTCTCCTTGAGCGGTAGACCCATGTAATCAATAAGGCTGGCAGGCGCTGCACCGGTACCGCCGTCAGCGCTGTCGATGGTAATAAAATCAGGCGCGTACTCATGTCCTTTCTGCGCGATCAACGCGCACAGTTCATCAAGCCAGCCATAGGCACCAATCACCGATTTAAAGCCCACGGGCTTACCCGTCACCCGACGCACTCGATCGATGGCAGCCAACAGATCTTCTGTATTGTTGATGGCCGGATTCCGATTCGGGCTGATGGAGTCCTCGCCCTCGGGAATGGCTCGAATACGTGCAATTTCAGCCGTCACCTTGGCACCCGGGAGAATACCCCCCTTGCCCGGTTTAGCCCCTTGACTGAGTTTGATCTCGAACATGCGCACCTGTGCATGCGCGGCCACCTCTGCCAGCTTGGCTTCATCAAGCTGGCCTTGGCTATCACGCACACCATAATTGGCCGTGCCAATTTGGAACACAATGTCGGCGCCACCAGCAATATGGGCCGGTGACAAACCGCCCTCGCCGGTATTCATCCAAATGCCGGCTTTGGCCGCTCCGGTGGACAAGGCTGTTATTGCAGGCCGACTGATTGCGCCGTAACTCATGCCGGAAACATTGAAAAATGCAGCAGTTTCGTAGGGGTGTTTGGCATCAGGACCAAAAACCAGTGTTTTAGGAGGAACAGCATCCTCCTCGAGTGTTGGGTAAGCGCAGTTTACAAACAGTACCGACCCGGTGGGACGTAGGTCCCGAGTCGAGCCAAAAGCCACAGTAGTATCAACGCCCTTGGCGGCGCGGTAGACCCAACTGCGCTCGGCACGATTAAACGGCAGTTCTTCACGGTCCATGGCAAAAAAGTACTGCCGGAAAAATTCGCCCAAATCTTCAAACAGGTAGCGAAAGCGTGCGAGCACCGGAAAGTTACGCCGCAACGAGTGAGTGGTTTGGAACCGGTCAATCACATAGATGCAAAGGATCCCTAAAACTGTCAAACCCACGAGCAATACAAATAAGTCTGTGAGCCAAACCACAATATCCAGTGCCCGATTCATATCACCCTCCCTTTTTGTTGTAATTTTGATTGCAATGCCAAATACAGCGGCAGGCGGCGAAACGCGTAGGGGTATACCAAATGTGTATTTTTGCCGCTACGCCGAAGCTTCACCGCAACGCGTCGTTGTGACACACTTAACACATATCGACGCTAAGAAAGGCTCCTAAAGCAATCACGCGGCCGCCTGTTTGGGTATCGTCAGAAGCCGAACTTGCCACGCACGTGAAGGTCCCATGAACAACATCACTTCTATCGCCTACGCGGCTGCGTTGTTTTTTTATGCAGCAGCCTTTTGGTTATTGTGGCGACACCTCGACACGCGTTTACAGCAAGCTCACGAGCCGACAGGCGCCGTGGCACCCAGCGCAGTCTCCTTCTATGCCGTCGTCGCCGCCTTCGTTGGGTTATCGGCTCAGCTGGTCGTGATCAACAACACCTTGGTGCAGCAAGCACCGGATACGACACTGACGCTAAGCTTACTGGGAGTAAGCAACTTGGTGACCTGCGTGATGGTTGGTGTCATTGCCCTCAGTGCGGTGCGGGTGCGCGCCGACAACCTACTGTTACTGTGTTTACCGATAGCCGCAGCCAGCGTTGTTGCGCTAGCCGTGCTGCCTCAAGGCCGCACGCAACCAATTGCTCTAGACTCGGTGCAGATCGGGCATATTTTGCTGTCTATCAGTGCATACGCTGCGCTGATGACTGCCGCCCTGCAGTCGTTGCTGATTGGGGTTCAGGAGCGGCGACTGCGTTCTCCACGCAGCGGTTTATTGGGCATTTTGCCGCCACTGGAAAGCATGGAAGACTTATTTATCACCATGCTCTGGCTGGGGCTTGGTCTGCTCACCCTATCCATCGCCACCGGGGTTTTGTTTCTACAGGACATGTTTGATCAGCGCTTAGTTCACCACACCGTACTGACCACCCTGTCATGGTTAGTTTATGCCGGTTTTTTGACCGGCCACCACCTCTTTGGTTGGCGCGGCGTCACTGGTGTCCGCTGGAATTTAGCCGCCTTCGCCCTGCTGCTGTTGGGTTATCTGGGTAGCAAGTTCGTTCTCGAATACCTACTCTAAAGACCTGCAAGCGACTCAGCCTCAAATGGACATAAACGCGATTCCAACCAGTTATTTGCTGCTCAGTATCGGCTTGATGATTTTGCTTTCGGCGTATTTCTCCGGCACCGAAACCGCCATGATGGCACTAAACCGCTACCGTTTACGGCACCTCGTAAAACGCGGTAACCGCGGTGCAAAGAAGGCTGATGCAATGCTCCAGCGCCAAGACCGCCTACTCGGCGTTATCTTGGTGGGCAACAATCTGGTGAACTTCTCTGCGGCCACGGTTGCAACGGTTATTGGTTTTCAGCTTATCGGCGATACCGGTGTGCTATTGGCGCCTTGGGTGCTGACCATCGTATTTTTGATTTTCGCGGAAGTCGCGCCAAAGACTCTGGCTGCGGAGCGCCCTGAGAATTGGGCGCTGAAAGCGGTATATGTGCTACAACCGCTGCAAAGAGTACTGATGCCCGTTGTGACCTTAATCAACGTCGTTAGTAACGCGCTGGTGGCACCGTTTTTACCCGCCAGCAAAGACGATGACCAGCTGACCACTGACGAACTGAAGACCGTAGTGGACGAAGGGGCCACATCCGTAGGCGAGCGCCAAAAAATGCTGACGCGTATTTTGGATCTGGCATCGGTCACCGTCGATGACATCATGGTGCCCAAGGCAGAAATCGTGGCTATCAATATTGATGAAGAACTAGGCACCATCATGTCTGGTGTGGCGGCATCGCAACACACGCTGCTGCCGGTTTATAAAGAAAACTTCGACAATGTACTTGGCATTTTGCATCTACGAAGGGTTTCTCGATTGATTCTCAGTGAGGATTTTACCAAGGCAGATTTGCTGCAGCTGACCCGAGAACCGTACTACGTACCAGAAGCGACCCCACTGCATACCCAGTTGTTTAACTTTCAAAAAGAAAAGCAGCGTCTAGCGCTCGTCGTTGACGAATATGGCGACGTTCAGGGCATTGTGACCTTGGAGGACATACTGGAAGAAATTGTTGGCGAGTTCACCAGCGACTACGCGGCCAACATGCCTGAAATTTCGCCTCAAGATGACGGCAGCTATGTCATTGATGGCATGGCCGTGCTGCGCGATATTAATCGGGCACTGCGCTGGGACCTACCGACCTTCGGACCGAAAACCCTTAGCGGCTTTGTACTTGAACACCTAGAGACGATTCCGGAAACCAATGTCTGCTTGCGGGTGGGAGAGTATCAGATCGAAACGCTGCAAATTAAGGACAACATTGTTAAATCCCTGACCATTCGCCGGCAGTCTGCGGCGGAGGCCGATCCGTTAGAGTCTGATCCAGAAGACCAGACCGCATCCTAATCGGGGCGCTGCACAAGTGCTCGACCCCTTGATGCTCGCGGCGTTCACGTTAGGCCTGGCGCCAGCGCCTGTTCATGGCTGAGATGATGGCATTGAATGCCGTGGTCGTGGTGTTACGACTCAGGCCCAGTCCATAGCAGCGCCGACCTTCTTCTCTGTCCTCGATAGAGACAATGCATATCGCTTGCGCATCGCTCCCTGTGCCCATGGCTACTTCCTGATAGCTCAGCACAGTAACGGGTTCGTTTAGCGTTTCCCCCAGCGCGGTAACAAAGGCTTCGATAGGGCCGGAGCCTTCGCCGTCAATGGTGAGCACATTGTCTGATGCACCAACTCGAGCGACACAGCGTTGATCTTGTTCGCGGCCGGGTAGCAAATCGTAATCCACCAGACGGTAGGGCTCGCTATCGACCACATAGGTATCGAGCAGACACTGATATATTTCGTCTGTTTTGACTTCACGGTCGAGGGACTCGGTAAGCTTTTGGACATAGCTGCTGAATTCCACCAGCAAATCACGGGGCAGAGCCAAGCCATAATGCTCTTCCAGCATAAAGCCCACCCCACCCTTGCCGGACTGGCTGTTAACCCGGATGGTTTCTTTGTAGGAACTGCCCACATCCGCAGGGTCAATGGGTAAGTAAGGTACTTCCCAGGAACTGCGATCTACCATCGACATGCCTTTCTTAATGGCATCTTGGTGAGAACCAGAAAACGCGGTAAACACCAGTTCACCAGCATAGGGGTGACGTTCAGGAACCGCCAATTTGTTCACCGACTCTGCCACCTCGCGTATTTTCGGCATCTGCTGAAAGTTCAGCGTGGGATCAATGCCTTGGCTAAACAGGTTCATGCCCATGGTGATAAGGTCGCAGTTTCCGGTGCGCTCGCCATTACCAAACAACGTGCCTTCCACCCGCTGAGCACCAGCCATCAGCCCAAGTTCTGTCGCCGCCACGCCGGTACCCCGGTCGTTATGGGTGTGCAGACTAATAACCGCACTGTCGCGACGCGGAAAGTTGCGGCAAAACCATTCGATTTGGTCTGCGTAAATATTCGGCGTCGACATCTCTACAGTGCTGGGCAAGTTGATAATCATGGGAGCTTCAGGTGTCGCTCCCCAAGTATCAGCCACCGCCGTGCAAATATCTGTCGCGAAATCTAGCTCGGTGCCGGTAAAGCTTTCCGGCGAATATTCAAAGGTCACATTGGAAGCGAAGTTTTTTAAGCCTTCGCGCACGAGTGCCGTGCCGTCAACGGCCAAGTCGATAATACCCTGCCGGTCCATACCAAAAACCACCCGCCGCTGTAGCTCCGAAGTGGAGTTGTAGAGATGGAAAATTACGTTCGGCGCGCCTTCCAGCGCCTCTACCGAACGTTCGATCAACTCTTTGCGAGCCTGACAAAGAATTTGAATATGGACGTCGTCCGGTATTCGATCTTCGTCAATGATGCGGCGAATAAAGTCAAAATCCGGCTGGGATGCAGCAGGAAAACCCACCTCAATTTCGGCAAAACCAACTTCCAGCAAGAGGTCCCACAGACGCATTTTTTCATCGACGCTCATGGGATCGATCAGCGCTTGGTTGCCGTCGCGTAGATCCACACTGCACCAACGCGGGGCTTGGGTGAGCACCTTGCTCGGCCATTGGCGATCTGGCAGATCGACGGCCGCAAAGGCTTTGTACTTTTCAAAAGGCATCGCGCCGACAGCGCGACCGCTGGTTGGGTGACTACTCATAACTCTCACTCTGTTTTGCCAGAAGGCCCTGCCACTCATATAGCACTGGCGTTATCTGAACTATCATAACGGACATCCGAGGCTGTGTCGGATTTCTTCAAGGTTAGGTTGGGCGTGGCCCTAGGGTGTTAAGAGTTGTGCCGGAGCCCCGGCAGCAGAAGTAGCGCAAGAAGCAGCGCGTCAGACAGTGGTGCACCAGTCAGCACAGCGCTCCGAGCAAGCTCGGTAGGCGCATATTTTTCGCTGTAACAGGTACTTCCCATAGCGCGACTATAATGCCCCACTCGGGCATTGCAACCCCCGCGCTGACTGCTTGGCCTTTTCACAAAAACCAAGCTAGGTCTGACCGTCCCAAAATGCACCCTAAACCGGCTTTACCCCAGATTCACTGTGACCGCAGTCGCCGAGCGCTGCGCCTTCGACCGGGCGTCTGCCAGTGAATCGCCCAGGGCTAGAGCAACGCCGACACGGCGCTCACCAGCCACCTCAGGCTTGCCGAATAGGCGCAGTTGAGTATCTGGTTCTGCCAGCGCCTGCTCGAGGCCGCCAAAAGATAACGACCGGGAATGGCCGTGGGCCAGTACCACTGCTGATGCCGCTGGTCCTAGCTGGCGAATGTTGGGGATCGGCAGCCCCAATATGGCCCGCGCGTGGAGAGCAAATTCACTCAGATCCTGACTGATCAGGGTGACCATGCCGGTATCGTGGGGCCGCGGACTGACCTCAGAAAAATAGACGTCGTCGCCCTTGATGAAAAATTCCACGCCAAACAATCCCCAACCGCCCAGGGCTGTGGTCACCGTTTCGGCAATCCCTTGGCTTTGCGCCAGAGCCTCAGCCGACATGGGCTGGGGCTGCCATGATTCTTGATAGTCACCCCCCTGCTGGCGGTGACCGATGGGAGCACAAAAGCTGGTGCCATCACGATGCCGCACGGTCAGCAGCGTAATCTCATAGTCAAAATCAACAAAACCCTCGATGATCACTGTGCCGCCAGCACCGCGAGCACCGGCCACCGCGTACTGCCAAGCCGCATCGATATCGTCCTCGCTTCGCAGCGTCGACTGCCCCTTGCCAGAACTGGACATCACCGGCTTGACGATGCACGGCAGACCAATGGTTGCAACCGCTTGGCGATAGGCCGCTTCGTTGTCGGCAAATTGATAGGGCGACGTTCGCACCTCTAACTTCTCGGCGGCCAACCGCCGAATGCCCTCTCGATCCATCGTCAGTCGCGCCGCCGTCGCGGTGGGAATCACTCGCAGCCCAGACTGCTCCATCTGCTCCAATATTGGTGTGGCGATAGCCTCAATTTCCGGTACCACCAAGTCCGGAGATTCCAGTTCGATAATCTGCTGTAAGGCTGTGCCGTCGAGCATATCGATGACATGGCTGCGATGGGCCACCTGCATTGCCGGGGCGTTGGCGTATCGGTCTACTGCAACAACCTCCACTCCCATACGCTGCAGTTCGATCACCACTTCCTTGCCAAGTTCACCGCTGCCCAACATCATTGCCTTGGTTGCACAGGGGGTCAGCGCAGTACCAAGCGTTATCGGCGAATTGACAGTCACAGTCTTTCCTTCCACCACGCCTTAATCTGCTGCCGCTCTGGCAGCCGCTTGAGCGGCGCTTTGCAGCACCACCCCTGCCTTGAAGCGTTTGGCATTTTGCACATAGTGGGCAGCGCCAATACGAATACCCATGGCCTGCTCATCGGTTAGTGTTTTAACCACCTTACCTGGGGAGCCCATGACCATGGAGTTATCCGGAATTTCCTTGCCTTCGGTAATCAGTGCATTGGCACCAACAATGCAATTTTTGCCAATCTTTGCGCCGTTCAACACCACCGCGTTAATGCCGATAAGCGACCCCTCTCCGATATCGCAGCCGTGCAACATGACTTTATGCCCAATGGTGACATGCGCACCAATCACGAGTGGATGGCCCGGGTCAGTGTGCAGCACAGAGCCATCTTGCACATTGGAACCCTCGCCGATGGTGATCAAGTCGTTATCACCGCGCACGACCGCATTAAACCAAACACTGGCATCTTGTTTGAGCAGCACATTACCAACCACTACCGCGGAATCGGCCACCCAATAATCGCCCTCTGCGCGCACCTTTTTTCCGTCTAGCTCGTACAACATTGTCCGCCCTCCTCGGCGTTTACCCATTCACAACAACAGCGGTCTTTTTGCAATCTCGCAGTCCCCCGGCATCTGCGTCTCAGCCATGGTAATGAACCCTTGCACCAACCACTACAACAATGCGCGCAAGCGATGCCAGCCACTGTCACAAATAGGTATACTGGCTTTATGAAATTTTGCAGCGCCTGCGGCGCAACCGTAGATTACAAAGTGCCGGAAGACGACACCAGAGAGCGCGCGGTTTGCAATAACTGCGGCGCCATCCATTACCAGAACCCCAAGATCGTTGCAGGCACCCTGCCCATCTGGGGCGATCAGGTACTGTTATGCAAACGGGCGATAGAACCACGTCGCGGCTATTGGACGCTGCCTGCGGGGTTTATGGAGAACGGCGAAACAGCCGCAGATGGCGGCGCTCGGGCAACCATGGAGGAGGCCAATGCAGAGGTTGCCAACGCGAAACTTTATACCGTTTTCAGCCTGCCACACATTTCTCAGGTTTATATGTTTTTCAAAGCCGATTTGCTTGGACCAACGTTTAGTAGCGGCTCTGAATCATTGGACGTTGCACTCTTCCGCGAACAGGACATTCCGTGGGATGAATTGGCTTTTCCTGTCATCAACGCCACGCTAAAGCATTATTTTGCCGATCGAGCAGCTCAATCGTTCCCGGTGCATTATGAGAATTTAGAATTTCGTCGCCGCTCAGCGTAAGCCGGTCGCGAGCGTTACTTATCAGACATACGCAGCCATATCTTTCCTAATTTGCACCGTGCCCTGCGGTCATTGGCTTCGCGCCACTGATCATCGAGGCGAATCAGTGACTGTGTTTCGGGGCCGCCGAAGTGTAGGTCATCGCGTTCACCGTCGTTCGCTAATTCCTCAGTTGCGCCATCCAGCTCGGCGCCGCATCCGTTGGCAACAAATAGCAAAAACACTGTGAAAAAAAGTCAATGATCCGCCTAGTAGAGAAAGACCGTATCCTCGCGCCTCGCTGTGTGCTTCGAACTCCGAGCAGCATTAGTGCTTTAGGTTTGATGCAACATCTTTTTGCAAATTCGTTAGATGTGGCCGAAATTTTGTCAGCGAACTCACTCGCCGCGAGTGACGAAAGGAGATTCCTGGGGCGAGATCGGTGTCTCGGTTAGCGGACTAAAACAGGCGGCGAGCGTTACGGAACAAACGCAGCCAAGGCCCATTTTCCTGCCAAGCCGGATCACTCCACACATTTTGAATGCTGCGGTAGACACGCTCGGGATGAGGCATCATGGCCAGCACCCGACCCTGTGCTGCAGTAAGACCTGCCAATCCGCCCGGGGCACCGTTGGGGTTATCCGGGTATAAGGCGGCCACATTGTGGCCTGCATCCACGTAACGCAGAGCAACCTGCTGTCGCTGTACAAGTGCTGCTGCGGCGGCGTTACTAAGCTCCGGGCGTCCCTCGCCGTGGGCTACCGCCACAGGCATTACACTGCCGGCCATATCGGCCAGCCAGGGGCTGCTCCCGTCTTCTATGCGCACCATTACGGTACGGCCCTCAAACTGCTCGCTGCGGTTGCGCACAAAAGTCGGCCAATGCTCGGCTTCGGGGATAAGCATCCGCAGCTGGGAAAGCATTTGGCAGCCGTTGCAAATACCCAGCGCAAGGGTGTCAGCGGCAAAGAACTCGGCAAACTGTTCGCGCAGCCTTGTGTCGAACAGCACGCTTTTCGCCCAACCACCACCAGCCCCAAGTACGTCGCCATAGGAAAAGCCACCACAGGCGGCGAAGGCCTGAAAGTCTGTCAACTTACGCGAGCCGGAAACTAGGTCTGTCATATGCACGTCAACGCAGTCGAAGCCCGCCGCACTAAAAGCTGCAGCCATTTCGATCTGCCCATTGACCCCTTGCTCGCGCAGAATCGCGATGCTCGGTGAGGTCAAGCCAACGACCGCAGGAATTTGCTTTGGATCGAAGCTGAGCCGCGCATTGAGCCCGGGATTGTCGTCGCGACTCGTCATAACACTGGCAAACTCTTCGTCAGCGCATGCTGTGGAATCGCGCCGACGCTGCATCACATAACTGGTTTGCGCCCATTGCTGCTGCAGAACGCCACGCGAGGCGGCGTACAGCTGCTGCCCGGCCTGTAGGATGACGACTTGTTCGTCACTGCGAATCTGCGCCACCACACTGCACCCAGCGGGAGCGGCAGCGCGCAGGGCAGGCAAATCTGTCTTCGCGATCTGCAGTACTAGGCCAATTTCTTCATTAAACAAAGTAGGCAGCACTGCTGCATCTCTCGGCAGATCGATGTTCAGCCCAAGGCGACCGGCGAAAGCCATTTCCAGCAAGGTTGTCAACAGCCCACCATCTGAGCGGTCGTGCATGGCTAAAATTTTGCCCTGACGCTTCCACTCAATGGCAAGATTGAGCAGAGCTTTCAGAGCTTGAGGGTCTTCCACATCTGGGGCCGCGTTACCCAGTTGGCCGTACACCTGCGCTAGCGCGCTACCACCGAGTCGCTGAGCGCCCAAATCGAGCAGCACCAGCACGCTGTCCTGTTGCAGCTGCAGTTCAGGGGTCACCGTCAGACGGGTATCGATTACGGGGGCAAAACTTGACACCACAAGCGTCACCGGCGACACCACGGCTTTCGCGCCTTGCTCGTCCTGCCAGCGGGTTTGCATGGACAAAGAATCCTTGCCAACGGGAATGGCGATACCCAAGGCGGGGCAAAATTCCTCGCCGACGGCGGCTACCGCATCGAACAGTGCCTGTTCCTCGGTATTGCTGCCCGCTGCCGCCATCCAGTTGGCAGAGAGCACTACCCGTGCCAACGATTCGATATCTGCGCTGACAATATTTGTTAGCGCTTCGGCCACCGCCATGCGAGCGGCAGCACTGGGGTTTATTAGCGCCAGCGGACTGCGCTCGCCCATGGCAAAGGCCTCACCTGCATAGGTGCGGTAACCAGATAAAGTGACCGCTGCATCGGCTACCGGCACCTGCCAGGGCCCGATCATGGGTTGGGTCGCCACCATGCCCGTTATGCTGCGATCGCCAATGGTGATCAAAAACTGTTTACTGGCTACTGCTGGCAAATGCAGCACGCGATCGATGGCTTGGTCGAGCACTATGTCAGCCAGTGCCAGCGCAGGCAGAGCTTTTACTTGTCGATCGAAGGTGCGTGTCATTTTAGGTGTATTGCCCAGCAGCACGTCCAGCGGCAAATTCACCGGGCTGTTGCCGAAGTGAGCATCGGTTACCTGCAACTGGCCGCCACTGGCAGAGCGGCCTACCACTGCGTAGGGGCAGCGCTCGCGACCGCAGATAGCCTCAAATGCCTGCAGCTGTTGCGCTGCTATTCCCAGCACATAACGCTCTTGAGCTTCATTGCACCAAATTTCCAGCGGACTCATACCGGCATCCGCGCTGAGCACGTCACGCAGTTCAATGCGCCCGCCCGTATGGGCGTCATGAATCAGCTCTGGCAGCGCATTGGACAAACCACCTGCACCAACGTCGTGGATCAGCAAAATGGGGTTGTCTTCATTTAATGCACAACAGCGATCAATGACTTCTTGGCAGCGCCGCTGCATTTCAGGGTTGCCGCGCTGCACTGAGGCAAAGTCCAAATCAGAGGAACTGCTGCCAGACGCCATACTTGAGGCAGCGCCGCCGCCCAGACCGATCAACATCGCGGGGCCGCCCAGCACGACGAGCGCTGTCGCTTGCGGGAAGTCTTTTGCATGCACGTGGTCGTCGCGCACGCTACCCACACCGCCAGCGATCATCACCGGCTTGTGGTAACCCCGCACCGGCTCGTCAGCCGACGCCTGATACTCAAAAGTGCGGAAATAACCGCTAATTGCAGGTCGGCCGAATTCATTATTGAAGCTGGCTGCGCCAATAGGGCCTTCGAGCATGATATCCAGCGCGGATACCATATGTTCGGGTTTTCCCGTTGCCAGTTCCCAGGGCTGGGGTAGCTCGGGCAGGTTCAGATGCGACGTCGTAAAACCAGTCAGTCCCGCCTTTGGTTTCGAGCCACGCCCCACCGCCCCCTCATCTCGAATTTCACCGCCGGCACCGGTTGCCGCACCCGCAAACGGCGCAATGGCGGTGGGGTGATTGTGAGTTTCGACCTTCATCAATATGTGCGCGAGTTCTGGCGCAAACTCGTAACGCTGGGAGCTGCCATCGACCCATAAGCGATCTGCCTGGGGCCCTGCTATCACCGCTGCGTTATCGCTATAGGCGCTGAGTATCCCTTCGCCATTGATCTGGCGATGCGTGTTACGAATCATACTGAATAGGGAGCGACTTTGCGGTTGTTGGTCGACGATCCAGTCGGCGTTAAAAATCTTATGTCGAGAGTGCTCAGAATTCGCCTGCGCAAACATCATAAGTTCCACATCAGTAGGATTGCGCGCAAGAGCCACATAGGCGTTATGCAGGTAGTCAAATTCATCATCGGAAAGGGCCAAGCCAAGTCGCGAATTGGCCTCCTGCAGAGCCGGCAAGCCGTCTTCCAGCAACGCCACGTGAGCCATTGGCTTGGGTTCAGCCTGGTAAAACCAGTCGTTAAAAGATTCGTCAGTCCAGCATTCTTCGGTCATGCGGTCATACAAAGCGGACTGGTTCACGCTTGCCCCATTGGCAGAACCGGCAGAATCGGCACCATCTGCAACAAACCATCGCACTCCCCGCTCTACCCGCAGCACCGTGCGCAAACCGCAACGTGCAAAAATGTCGGTAGCCTTACTCGACCAAGCTGAAATGGTGCCACTACGAGGCAGCACAGTTAGCGCGCGAACACCCCGCCGCGCTGGCAATTCTTGGGTTGGCCCATAATGCAGCAGCTGTTGCACCTGTTGCAGCTGCTCGGCGCTTAGGTCTTCCTGCAACTGAAGCAAGTGAACGAATTCGGCGTAAACCACCTCAGGTACGTTGGTCTGAATTTTGGCGAGAGAGAAAACTGACAACGCCGCGGGACCATCAAGGAGCAGGGGCGGCACAGAGTTGGGAGTCACATTCAAGGTGCTTGCCTATAGCGAGCTGAGAAAGGCCACATGATAAACCAATGTCGCCGACGAGTCAGTGCAAGGGCGCCGGCAAGCTCAACGTCGCTTGGCGGCAAAGAACTCACTCATGCGACTGGCACACAGATCACTGAGCACGCCGCCGGTCACTTCGAAGCGATGATTTGTGGGGTGCTGATCAATCCATGAGTGGCTCAACAGCGCACCGGCTTTCGGCTCCCGTGCTCCAAAGACCACGCGCCCGACGCGCGCGTGCACAAGGGCGCCAACACACATCAAACAGGGTTCGATGGTTACATATAGCACACTGCCCGGCAGGCGGTAATTGCGCTGATCCTGTGCCCCCTGACGCAAGGCGACAATCTCCGCGTGAGCTGTTGGATCACAGCCTGCAATCGGCTGGTTAAAGCCCTGCCCGATCACCTCGTCATCGCGCACTAAAACAGCGCCGACAGGCACCTCACCGGCTGCACCTGCCGCGTCGGCCAGCTTCAAGGCTTGCAGCATGTATTGGGCATTACTGGCTGCTACGGGATCTAAACCACTGACCTCATAGTGACGCTGGAAATCCCGAGTGAGGGCACCCCAAGCACTGCTTTGCGCGCGCTGCTGATGCAGTGCGAAGGCCTCAGTACTGACAAAGGTTTCAGCCACATCGAAACACAGTGGATCACGGGGGCTTGCAGTGACTGCAAATGACAAGCAACCTGCTTCGGCTCGAGTTAGGGCGATATGACGCTCCAGCTCGGCTTCCGTTGCCGCCAACTGATGCTGCGGCACACGTATGTATCCCTTTAGGCTCACCTTCTCCATGCGCTGGCACCATGCTGTTACAGATATGGATCATCAGACTATTGCACTACACCACCATTGCAACTCGCCCTGCCCACCAAGCCATCAACCGTCGCAGGTTAATTCGCCGGGATGGGAGCAACGGCTTCCGGGTTAGTCCAAAAACCGCTCAAAAGGTCCGAATGGGCAATCACGTACAACGCATCGGTATCGATGATTACCCGGGTGTCACCGCTTACAGCGCCGGGGTTAAGTTCTACCTCTCCAACCAAGTTTAGCGCCGCATCTGCTGGCGTCGTCTTATCGGTAAGTTCAAACAGCGCAACTCGGTCGACAGATTGATAACCACCCTCGACTCTACCCCCTGCCGAATAAGGCACAGTCAAACGGTCTGTGTCCTGACCTGCTAAATAAGTGAATGCGTAGCGGTTGTATTGAGCTGGACTGTAGCTCCATTCCCACTCAGCAGGCCCCAACACATCGCAGCCATCGAATACCATGGCTCCGGCCGCGCGCACGGTGCCCAGCTCAACACAGCTGAGCGACTCAGGGTTGCTCACATCGGACACATTATATAGCTCTAGCTTGGGGAAGCGACGCTCGCTGGAGCCAAGGCCTAGCAGCAATTCAGCGTTGACCTCATGCAGCAGATCAGAAAAGCCAGGCACCTCTAGCTCACCCACAATAGTCGGTGACATTGGCTCGGAGAGATCGACCACATAGAGCGGATCGATACGCTCGAACGTCACGAGGTAGGCCCGGGACCCGGTAAATCTGACGCCGTAAAGATCCTCGTTAACCTTACCGATACGCTCCGACGGGGCATCGCCTAGCACGCCCAATACCTCAAGCTCGGGCGCCGCTGCTTCCGGCCGAAGCGTAAACAAGCGGTGCTGAAACTGATCCTCGGGGTTGTCAGTCCGCTCGGTTGTCACCAGCCGCAGAACACCCTCGTGCTCGCTGATGCGAAAGTCGTTGTTACCACCTGAGTAGAGCGCCCCTTGGACCTCCTCTGAGCCAAGATAGTCATATGTCTGCCGATCCAGCAGATGCACCAGTGTCGTCGCAGACTCGACATCCCAACGGACATAGGTCAACGCGATGCTGTCATTGCTCACGTACACGCCACCGACGGGTTCCAAAATGCAGGCTGATCGCAGGATCTCGCCGCTCGATGCAGACACAGTGAGCAGCGTTGTCAAAACCGAATCGGCAGGTAAATCGGCCGCCAGCGGGTGCTCTTGGTCAACCCGGTAGCAGTCATCGAGTGAGAACGGTGTGATGGGCACATCGTCTATGACGATTTGCGGCAGCACACTCGACTCGGATACAGCCGCCAAAGCCGTTTGGTTATTGGCAATTTGCGCCGCGGTCTGGGGGTAAGCGATAAGACCATCAATATTTGGCGTGTGTCGGGTAATAAGATACACCTCATCACCCGCTCGGCGCGAAGCCACCAAACCGCCCTCAATGCGCAGTTCGCTGACCAAGCTCGGCGAATCCAGATTAGTAATATCGTAGGACTGAAGCCTTACCGTCTGCTCCCGCCAATAAAAAGGATCTGTAAACCGCTCACCAAAAGACCCCCACCAAGAGGTCGACAGCAGCGCCTGCAACGAGTTGTCATTTAAGTAAATGCCTTCTGCCGATATGCCCTCGGGCAGGGCAATGCTGCCAGCCTGTCTCGCGCTACCGGCAACCGCGTCAGTGGTAAATAGCCTGATTTGCGACTCCAACGGAGTTGGCGTCTGCATGGCTTCATCAACTTCCAGCGCGAAGGTATCTACAACAAAGCAGCAGCCACTGCGACTCGGGGCAATTGCCAGTGTGGAGCCGTCGTATTTCACAATGTCGTGTTCATCTACCTCGGCTTGCAACGTATAGGTACCGGAGAATGTGCCACCAACCGCATCCGCTGCGGGCGCCGCTTCGAGCGCCAGCGGTTCGCCAAACGCGTTTCTAGCGGCAGACTCTCGACTCAACTTGGCAATGTACTCAACCAAGCCATCTCCATCGCTACCGGTTATCCATAGGCCCGTAGACCCAGCTGGAGGCGGCACAAATAAAGGCGGCACCGTGGGAGCTGATGAACCGCCACCGCAGGCCACGGCGAGGCAAATGATCCAAGGCACAAGCAACAAAATTTTATTCAACGCGTAGTGTCCTCAGTTGTTTTTTCCATCATCAGTGGCACGGAACTCGACTTAGGCTGCCACAAACACCATTCGTCGGCGACGTTATAATAAGCGGCTACGCTCTCGAAGTCTCAGTAGCAGATGAGGTGCAATCGACAGCGGCGTGATTTGTGCGTCGGCCTGCCGCAGCGACGGTGAGCGGTTGTATAGGCTGCGAATCTGGTTCAGCCTCGCGTGCAAGAAGATCATCTGCATCGCATCAGACTCCCCCACACATGTGATGATCCAAACAAGAGCCCTACTCTTATTGCAGGAGCCGGTAACGGCGAGCGAGGCAAACGAAACAGGATCACTTGGACACCACTACGTCGCAAAAGCGAACCAGTAGGCAATTTCGCCGCATCGCAAGTTTCACTTATTGACAAAAACAGCCGGCTTGCCATTATACCCCCCATGGGTATCAAAACTTTCACTATCCTGCTTTGTCTGTTGTCGCCAATTTTGGCCGCAAGACCTATCTCCTACTCCGGCGGCTCCACCCTCATGGGGTTTTCTGATCGATACAAGAACTCGGTTTACTACCACTACTCGCCCACGTTTAAGTACTCGCTGGGCATCGAAGCAATTACCGAAAAACAAGGCGATGGCGACCACGCCTATGCGCGAGCTACCTACCTACTGAACCGCAAGAACACCCGGCACTCACAGCGCAATTTGTATTTGCATTCGGGCCTCAGTTCTCGAGGTTTGGACGAACATTTCTATGGCATATTCGGCGACTGGGAGACTCGTCGCTGGTTTGCGGGCTTTAGTTACCAACACACCAAAACCCGCAAGGGTGACTACGACGACCAGTACCTGCAGTTAGGGGTAGCTCCCTACGTAGGTGAGTACGGGGACCTGCACACCTGGCTGATGATTAAAGCTCGCAACAACACGGGCTATGACAGTTGGTCCGTCTATCCAGTATTAAAATTTTTTAAAGGCGGCTTTCTGGTGGAGTTCGGCTATCACCCTAAGGCCGAGTGGGACATTCATTTAGTACGACGTTTCTAGAGGAAAGATATGCATAAACTATCACTTATACTGTTACTTGTTGCTGCGCCAGGGTTCGCGGAAATCGCCGACCAACACGACCATGCAACACACCAACATCAGATCAGTGGCCAACAGGTCGAGTTCGATGAGCCCCGGCTTAACCAATTTACAAACGGCCTGGGCAGCGCTCAAATTGCCGTCGTTAGCGTGTTAGGCATGGTCTGCGATTTCTGCGCGAGAGGCATAGAAAAAACCTTTAAGCGCGACAAAACGGTAACCAAAATCGATGTAGATTTGGGCAATGGCCAAGTGCTAATCGCCTATACGCCTGACGCTCTGGTCGACCGGCAGGATATTGAGAAAAAAATCTTGGCCAACGGTCAAAACGTTACCGACGTGCTGGTAAAGAAAATATGAACGCCAGTACAGTCAACACCAAGACCGCCAACTATTTTTCTCTTTTTGCCTCGTCTTCAACGCTCATTTGCTGCGCGTTACCCTCGTTGTTTGTCGTACTCGGGGCTGGCGCGAGCTTCGCCAGTTTGTTGACCGTATTTCCGTTTTTGATCACGCTTTCTCAACACAAAGTAGCGATTTCCTTGGCTGCACTCGCGGGCATTACGCTGGCAGGCTGGCTAAACTACAAGACTGCGCGCATGCCCTGCCCGGCAGACCCGGAGCTTGGGCGCGCATGTTTGAAAACGAGGCAGCGCGGGCGTTACATTTACTTTGGCTCGGTGGGTCTGTTTTGCTTTGCCACTGTGTTTACCTACATCGTTCCACGAGTTTTTTGACTATGAAACACCCCAACCATACTCAGTTGCTGCCCAATATGCGGCGTATCGAAGGCCAAGTCCGCGGCGTCGCAAAGATGATTGAAGAAGAAAAGTACTGTGTCGACGTCCTCAATCAACTTAAGGCGATCAGGAAGGCACTTTCAACGGTAGAGGGAAAGGTTCTTGAGACCCACCTGAACGCCTGCGTTCGCGGGTCATTAGCCGCAACAGACGACTTCGATGCGAAAGTCGAGGAACTTCTCAAGGTTTTGAAGCGCTAAGTGGGGGCTGTTACCGAACGGCAGCGTTTTGCTTCACGGCCAGTTATGCGATGCTCGGGTCTGACCCAAAACTAAGGAGAGAGTAATGAGCGAGGAACAAGCAGTAATCGTCGAGCGCCGCGGGCGCATCTTGGTGATCACGCTAAACCGCCCCGAAGCAATGAATGCCATCAATGGCGCATTGTCCAACGGCCTATGGACTGCCGTTCAAGAGCTCGATGCTGACGATACTTTAACTGCGGGCGTTATTACCGGTAACGGTAGGGCTTTTTGCGCCGGCATGGATCTCAAGGCCTTTGCCCGCGGTGAAGACATCGGCCCGCTGAATCAGTTCGTGCGCAGCGGTGCCAACAAGCCATTGATTGCGGCGGTAAATGGCTTCGCCCTAGCTGGCGGCTGCGAAGTTATGCTGACCTGCGACCTCATCGTCGCTGCCAAGGGTGCAAAAATCGGTATCCGCGAAGTAAAAGTAGGGTTATTTGCCGCGGCAGGTGGCGTATTCCGACTGCCCGCCAGAGTTGGTTACGCCAAGGCAATGGAAATGGCATTAACGGGAGAACCCATAAGCGCAGAAGAGGCCATGGAAGCTGGCCTGCTTAGTGCCATAACCGAATCAGGCGAGGCGCTTGATGCCGCAATTGCGCTGGCGGAACGAATTGCTGAAAACGCACCACTGGCTGTAAATGCCTCGAAATCCCTCGTACGAGCCGCCGCCAGCGGTATCGAGGAAGACAAGCTCTGGGAGATGCAGGTACCACTGCAAAAGTCGGTATTCAGTTCCAATGACGCCAAGGAAGGCCCGGTTGCTTTTGCCGAAAAACGCGCCCCAAACTGGACTGGTACCTAAAACAGGCACCGAAGAGCGGCTTGCCGGCACAAATCCGCTGCACGCAAACAGGGGCTTCATGCCCCTTTTTTTGTTGCCGCAGAATCATTCAATGCCGCTTGCGCAAGCGCCAGCCACCTCAATCGTGTTCAAGCCCACTGGCGAGGCCAATCATTTCCTCACAAGGCATCGGCTGATTATCTAGACACTCAATGTTAATACTGAACTGGGTGGCATCTCGGCGGCGGCGATGGTGGGTATAGACGCCGCAGATGGTGCAAAAAAAATGCTCGGCGATGCGTTTATTCCATTGGTAAAGACTGAGTTGCTCGGCCCCACAGAGCAACCTGAAGTCGGCGTCCGGTATCGCCTTCATGACAATGCCTTTTTTACGGCATAGCGTGCAGTTGCAACGATACAGGCCCGTCACTGGTGAATCGATTTCTACTGCGAAGCGCACCGCGCCGCAGTGGCAACCGCCTTCATGGGTCTGCATTCACACGTCTCCTACTAGAATACAACGACACAGGAATCGCTCGCGCAGCTAGTCGGAAGCTTCGGCGTCGTGCTTGGGGTTGTTTTTACAAAAAGCCTCGAAGGTAGTGGCCAAATTAGCAGACAGCCGAGAGAACAGCAGCGCAGATTCATAAGACTCTTTCAATTGCTCTGTCTGACCGGCCTCGTTGGCCGCATCGGCAGCCTGCATAGCGGCACCAGAGACGTAGCTATAAATGCCCGCCGCTTTGCTTGTACTACGACAGTCTTTTGCGGCCCAGAAACCAATATCTGTTACCGCTGTCTGCTGCTGCGCGGCAAGCGTAGATTGAGCCGTCGCGCACAGTAAAATAACAACGCAGCCAAGTCTGTTCATTTTTGTATTATTCCCTAACCCTCAACCGCGGTGACCTATCGCAGCTCACGCACAGCGGATTAGCCCAGCAAACGCCCCGCTTACTCTGAGGAGGTATCCTCCACCGCTACAGCACGTACCCAAGTGCCCTCCATCGGATCGACGTTCAACGGAAAACTCATCACGTAGACGCGCTCCTGCGTCAGTTTATCAATGTTTACCAACGGATACAGAATGGGGATGTTGTTCCCTGTCATCGCGCGGTGGGTCGGCGAATTCCCTGGCTCGGGGGCGTCGGTATTGGTTTCCCAAGAGATGCCGGGGACGCCTACGCCAAGCATCTTGATCTTCATTTCTTCTGCCAGCCAGTCAGCGGTGTCGCCGACGATAGTGGGCTGTTGCTCACCACTGTGCGAGCTGCCCAACAATACAATGTCGCCTTCTCTGACGTTGGCAAGATGCTCGGGCAAGATTGGCTGCCCCTCGAGATGGTCTAGCTTGCACACCACGGCTTCTCCACAGTAGGTGGAGAGCGGCATATCCCACAAGCCGAGCATGCCTTCGGGCAGGCAAGTCCAGTTGTCGTTGTGGCCGACACCGAGCTGAATGTGCGAACCCATATGCCCGCTGACGCCACCAATGGGCCATTCCGCAATGGTCTGGCGATTACTACCAACCAAATGCTCTATGGTCCCGTCACGTTCGTTTATGCTTTCTTCCACAATCCAAGGCATGTTGTAGACATCCCGGGTACCCGCTTCTATGGACCCGTCCAATCGTGTCAGCCGGGACGTGATTTCCCAGGTCAAATCGACAACGCGGGTATTTTTCATATCGATCATTACGCTTCCTCCGGGGCTTCATACGCCACTGCCCTGATAAAACTTGCCTCAAACTTCTGCATGCGCAGAGGTAGCCCAACATAGAACACTCGATCCGATTGCAATTGATCTATGTTCACCAAGGGGTGGGCTATCGGCACATTGGCCCCCAACAACATCCGTCTGATTGGTGAGTTTGCTGGCGCTGCCAGCTTAAGATCGTACTGCCACTGAATACCTGTAGCGCTCACCCCTAGCATTTTAATCTGACGGTCGTTGATCAACCAATCAACCGTAGTCTGGGACAACCAAGGTTGCTCCAAGCCTTCATGGGAACTGGTCATTAACACAATATCGCCTTGCGCAATGTTGCCCAAATGCTCGGGCTTAATTTCTGCGCCGCGCAGTTCTCCGGCCTTACTGCGTAGAGCATAGCCTTCACCAAGCGGATACTCTTCGCCTTCGCCCAAAGTGCGCGGCTCCAAGTGGGAGAGATTGCAAACGGCGGCGGCGCCCATCAAGGTCTCCACGGGCATCTCCCAAAGGCCTTGCATGTCTGGCGACGCGCCAACCCAATGACTGATATGGCCTTTGCCGCCCTGCACGTGTGCACCGTGATGCGAGGTCATTCTTTCCTGATGCCATACCGCGTCGCCTTGAGGCGCCGAGTACAGGGTGTAGAGCGAATTATCGCCGGCAAATCTGCCTTCCTGCATCACCCAAGGACGCCCGTAAGGGTCCACTGTACCCTCTTCTATGGTGCCATCAACACGATGCACCCGAGCTCTAATTCGGGGACTGAGATCAACAAGTTTATATCCGTCCAACGAGAACATGCCGCGCTTCCTTTACCTTGTAAGTCGCTCAGATTACGTGCCGAGGCAAAAAGCTCCAACCGCTAACTGGCAGACATTCACCCATTACCCAGCCGTTCAGTGCAGCCGCCGATCTGCGCAAGTCGTCTCGGCGAGTTCATCCACAGCCGCAGCCATTTTGGGTGATCTTTCAGACAAACCTGAATGCTCGGTTTGAACTTAAAGGAGCAACTTCTCTATGCTCCAGCGCAACGTTGCAATTGCGCCAAAGCCGATATTTTGGCGCGATTAATGGTGCCGCGCGGATCAAATGCCGATCCCTGCTCAGCAAAGATTCTAGGAGAGCTCTCATTGATTGAACTGGGTGTCATTGCCGATGACCTGACCGGCGGCATGATGGTCGCAAGCTTGCTCGAACGTGAGGGGGTACGCTGTCCATTGGTGACGTCCACCGAGGTAATCGCAGATGTGCCGTCCGGTGCAGAAGCCTTAGTAATTGGTCGAAAAATCCGCCTGATCCCGCCAACTGACGCTGTCGCGGACGCCAACAACTCTGCGTTGGGGCTTGTCGCCGCCGGAGCCAAGAGAGTCTACTACAAATATTGCGCGACCTTTGATTCAACAGACGAAGGCAACATTGGCCCCATTGCGGAGGCGCTGATGACGACGCTGGGCACTGACCGCACAATTTTTTGCCCCGCGTTTCCCGAATACAGCGTGACAATTTTTCAGGGCCGGATGTTTCTCGGCAACATCATGCTGGGGGAGTCCAGCAAACGCTTTGATCCGGTCACCCCTATGACGAATTCCAATTTAGTGGAAGTTCTGACGGCACAAACCCAGGGCAAGGCAGGCGTTATCCCCCACTCCAGGCTCATTGCTGGCAAAGAAGCTGCAGAAGCGTACGTCGATACTCAGGTTGCAGATGGTACTGGTTTATTTGTCACCGATGCTGCGGACAATGATGATGTGGCAAGTATTGCGCAATTGACCTTGGCCTGGCCGCTAACAACTGGTGCGGACGCCCTGCCTATGTTTCTCGCCAGGGCATGGCGCGACGCAGCCCCCGCCCCTGCGAAGACTGCGCAAACCAGCAAAACACCCCACCTGTTGCCAGCTTCACCGGGTTACGAGGCGATCATCGCCGGTAGCTGCGCCGAAGCAACCAGAGCGCAATTGGATTACTTTGAAGCCTCTCATCCAGTTTATCGCATTGATTTGCTTGCCCCAACAGAGCACTTTGAAACCGAACTCGAAAATTGGGCCGCGCCACGGTTAGGCGAAGGTCCCATAGCGGTGACGACGTCCGCCGATGTCGACGGCGTGAAACGCGCCCAAGCTGAATTAGGTGTAAAGGGTGCCGCCGAGCTAGCGGACGAACTGTTGGGCAACGCAGCGGTGATTTTGCAGCGGCTTGGCGTACGCAAGTTTATGGTCGCCGGTGGCGAAACATCGGGTCAAGTTTTCGCGTCGCTGGGCGTCGCCCAAGTGCAGGTAGCACCATTTGATAACCTAAGCGGAGGCTACTGTCATCAGGCGGGCCCAGAACCCACGTCCTTTGTGCTGAAAGCTGGCGCCTTGGGTGGCCAAGACTTTATGTTTACAGCCCTTGAACGCATGCGCGAAGCAGATGCAAACGAATAAAACCAACAGGTAAATTATGTCCTCTGAAAATGAACAACAGTTACGCGAACACCTAGCTGAGCAATACCGATACGTTGAGCAGATTGGGTTGAATGAATTGTCATCAGGCAACCTCAGCTGTCGCTTTGAATACGGCATGCTGATTTCTCCATCTGGTGCCTCTGCCGACAACATCACACCGGAAAGCGTTGTTCGTGTGTCATTGGATGGTGAATGGGAAGGCGACCGTAAACCCTCATCCGAGTGGCGTATGCACGCCGCCGTGTACCTTGCAAAGCCAAGCGCTGAAGCAGTAGTGCACACCCACTCAGATTACTGCGTGGCGCTGGCCTCACAATTGATGCCGCTACCCGGCTTCCACTATTTGGTCGGCTCATTCGGCGGTAACGATGTGCCCTGCGTGCCTTATTCGACATTCGGCACGCAGTCACTGGGTGACGATGCAGCACGGGCGCTAGCAACCAGAACAGCATGTCTGCTGGGCAATCACGGCATGATTTGCCGCGGCAAAAACCTCAAGAGCGCAGTGAACCTTGCGCACCGGCTGGAAATTATGTGTCGGCAATATGTGCTGACGCGGCAACTCGGCGAGCCCAAACTACTCACTGAGGAACAGTGGGATGAATTTTTCGAGCGGGCAAAAAAAGTAAGTTACGGACGGTTCATTTAGCACTCTGACGAGCCCCTAGTATTTTGCACACCTGCGAGCGTAGTGGCTGTGCGCATGCCAGTCGCTGACCTAAGCGCTGGTGCCTGCACCAACTTGAATTCGCCCCGAATGCCAACAAAGGCACAAAACGAGGCTGCTAATAAAATCAGATGTTTGCCAGCATCGTTTTGACAGATCTGAAAAATGTTTTCACAACCCACAGCTATATCGACGACTAGCCACCCGGTCGCCGCACTACCGCTGTGTTCAGGGTTTACTTTTTGCTGGGAACCACTGCCGCTGAGATCTCAACAGTAAGCAGTACCGTATTGGCGGTAAGAAGGGTGGCAAATCCTCCCGCGATCGTCTGCTGCGCATGGCTAATCAATAGCGAGGGCAAGTTATTATTTAAGATTGCCGTATTCGACAGATTGCAGATTAGCAATTTATTGGGGTGGCATTGGGTACGAGCCAGCAGCTCAGACAGCACAATGCGAAACGCACACTAAAACGCCTAGCGAACCTCTGCAAACAGAAAACTGGAACCGCACAGGCATCCCAACAAAACGAACAACCACCAGTCTGTGTTTTGCATCACTGGAAACGCCGAACTAGGGTTGAGTCTGAGAGCAATTCATAGCGGTTGCGGGCTCATTTATTCGTCTGGGGCTTACCCGTTTCGAGCACTGCCAACTTTATCTCGTTGCGGCTTCCAATAGGGCGGCGACAAAAAAAGGGGGCCAATGGCCCCCTTTGCATACTTTCTAGCCAAACAACGCTAGAAGTTAGGCGTGTATCTCACTCGAAGTCCCATGTACCGATGATTAGTCAGCTGAGCCAGAGCAAGGTTTCCTCCTAAGTTACCGTCCATCATGAACTCATTGATGCCGATTTCGTCTAGCACGTTGTTCACAAAAAACTGTACGTTTACGGACTCGTCGCTGCTAAACCAAGAAGCTGAGAGGTCCAAACGCGAGTAGCTTGGCATCTTATACAACTCAACGTTAGCAATCGTCGGATACGCTTCTGCGATGTAATTGTAGGTGCCGTAGAAGGTCAGCGAAGACCCGCCGGTTAGCGGATAATCGTAGCTGAGAGTCGCCGCAGCCTTATGCTTAGGCTGATTTGGCAATTGGTTACCGGTCTGGTCTGCAGGCAGCTGGTATGGGCTTGTACGCATCATACCGGTCTGCTCATCTAGGTGTTCATGGTAGTCCCATTGTGCATCTGGATCACCAGCGACAACAGATTCATGCTGTCCGAGTTCTGAATCCTGATAAGCGTAGAAACCCATGAGTCGCATGCGATCGTTCAATGCGTAGGCGTACTCAAACTCAACACCCCACACATCAGTTTTTCCGATGTTGCCAGCATACTCAACAATGGGAGTTTCAGACGTTATCGGCATGGACGACCCATCTGGCGCAGGCTGAAACGCTTCAATCTGCATGTCGTCGTATTGCATCAGGTAAGCGCCAAGTGCGTACTGCAGACGCCCGTCCATAGCAAAACCTTTTGCACCAACTTCAAAGTTCATCAGGTTTGATTCGTTTGACCAGTCCTGTGCAAAGACTTGACCGTTCTCTTCTCGATTGAATACACCAGCTTGGTGACCCGTCGACAGGCGGCCGTAAAGCAGGCTGTCGTTCGGCAGCGTATACTCTAACGTTGCTTGGCCAACAACCGCGTCCCAAGTATTAGGGTAGTCGAAACCACCGTTGTCGTATCCAGCGCATGCCGGACCTGCTTGAAGGAATCCAGTACAGAAAAAGCCTTGTTGGCCTTGCAGGCTCTGAAGCTTCTCGTCCTCTACATAGCGCAGACCCGCTGAAATGGCCCAAGTCTCGTTAATTGTGTAGTCAACATTAGCAAATACAGCTTGGCTCTTTTGCTTAGCTCTTGTGCCGTAGTAGACATTCTGCGTGTGATAGTCGCCTTCTGGGCAGGTATACCAGGTGGTAGCGCCTTCCGCTGCCGCCTGCTCAGCGCTGGTTCTAAACCAGCTATAAGCTGCGTTGAAAGCCTCAAGCCCCTCTTGGCAGCTGGAGAAGCTGTTCATACCCGTTACCGCGCCCCATGCGTGCGTGTCAGGACCGTCGTAGGTCGACCACTGCTCGTCCGCAGTACCGTCTCTCCAGGGATTATTCAGCTCATTTCGAATAACTGCCCAACGTGTGCCGTTGGCGTATTGAAATGCGCCACCCTGAATCGTCAGCTTGTCATTAGGCGAATAGGTGATTAACACTTCGTGAGATGTCTCATCGTAATCATACGGCAGCTCACCAAATCGATTCATGTACGCGACCCCACCGTCGAGGGATACAAGATCATCGCTGGCGGAAGGCTGCTGGTTTGAGTAATCGTATTCTTTGATGTACATCTGCGAGGTGTCGCCGTCGCTGTAGGTGTACTTAACGTTCAAGGTTTCGCTAACGTCAAAAGAGACATACGCATCCCAACGCTTAGCGCGACTGTCTT
>JAACDW010000180.1 GCA_009936775.1 Pseudomonadota bacterium | reverse complement strand
CGATGCCGTGCACCTGCATCTGGGCTTCCAAATACCAGATGCCTACTTGCAGATCCTTACTCTTGGTCAGCAGTACCGATTGTGTTAACTCGCAGACCTTCGACCAATCACTGCGTTTGAGGTCATGCTCCCAAACCCCTCTGGGTAGATTCGGGTCATCGGCCGATCGCGCCTGCTGAATCTCCGCGTATATTGGCGTTTCCTTAAGCGCGCTGCCCGCGGGCTGTTCCGCCGAAATCGGCTGCAGGAAGTCTGCAATGCTCACCTCTTCGTTGATAAGTAACTGATGGATTTCCATTTGCTTTCCTTTATCTACTCTTAGGTGCCGACGTTGGGAACCGCTCTGGCAACTGCAGCGGTACAGGTTGCTGGGTCTCAGGGTCTGCGCCCATCAGAGTCATGCGTAAAAACACGGCTATTGGCGTGGTTTCGCTGGACGCTGCAGACTGCTGCACTGCGGCGTTGAATTGCAGCAAGATGGCTTCTTCTTGCAGTGCACTGCTATCGCTTCGTTCAGATCGGTAGCGTTGAATGAATCTGAGCAGGCTCCAGTAGCCATCAGCGCTGTAGCTGATTGCGCCGTCTGTCGCTTGCTTGGCACTGGTCAGTAAGGTGTATGGGGAACCCGCTGCCCAGCGTAGATCAAAGGCCACAGGGTCAGAAAACTTCCAATGCATAGCTTGTGTTTGGCCAGGGAATTCGCTGCGTAACTCGCCCACGGACAGGCGCTTACGGCTGACATGTCGACTGAAGTCAAAGCTGGCGGCAGGCGATAATTTGGGGTCAAACAGAAGATCGACACCGATGCCCATACCATCGCCAGCAGACTGGGCCAACACGGCGCCAAGAATGGCCAAGGACGCATCCAGATCACGCAGAAAACTCTCGGCCACAGCAAACTCTGCATTCTTCCACGCCAGTACTCGCATACGTTCGGCCAAGCCGTCTGCCGCGCCGGCATAGACGTTGAAGAAGGCTCGTAAACTCTGTGGCGACAATGGCCGGGCGTCTGGCCGCGGGCTGAACGGGTAGTATGGCGCCAAGTACTGATCAAACGCTTTCGCTACGCCGCGATATTCATCCTTAATATTGCCAGCTTTCAAGCGCTGACATTGCTGCATTGCGACGTCGATCAGATGACGCCAGCGAATGGCGAAGACATTGTTGCCTTGTGGCGCGCTGTAACTCTTCACTTGCTCGTGGCAGTTACTAAACGTCGTAGCGGTAAACTCACCGAGGAAGAAATTCTCCAAACCATCCATGTCGTTGGAGGGGTCTTTATTTTCCCGCTTACTGATTTCAATAAGGGTGCGCCGCCATTTGGCAAGCAGATCCGATTCTTTGAAGTCGCCCTCGGTATTGACCAAATAGATCACCACTGGCTGTGCATAGTCGCGCGCGATTATGCTGCTGCGTCTGGCTTGGGCAGCGAGATAATCCTGCGAACTGGAACTGGTAAGCAGACCAAACAGGGCTTGCGGGTAACCATTGGCCTTCCAGTTTGGATTTGGCCGCGGCTCGTATACCCGGTTTGCTGCGTACAAACGGTCAATCTCTTCAAGTAAGGCCGTCGCTTGGATGTGCGACTGCATTAACAAGCGCCGCTTTGCCGCCTCAAGGCCGAGTTGTTCAAACATAGAAACCAGCGCGAGCAATGGGTTCAGCGCTTTACGGAAGTTTGCGACCCGATCTGCGATAGCGGCTTCACGTCGGTCTAGGGTGACCACATCGACACGGGCCTTGGGCAAGGATTTGATCTTGGCGGACTGAATGGTCGAAAGCATGGCGCGCTGTAACTGCGCCAACGCTACCGCCTGAGCAAGATAGCTTTGCCGGTCCGAGGCAGGATTCAGCGGCAGGTAATCGGTATCAAATTTCCCTTCAGCGTAGGAGAGATATTCATCTGAATAACCCAGCGCCACACGCAACAGGTCCACAGACCAAAAGAAACCGCCCTCTTGATTAGTCCACGGTTGCTCTACTACCGATGAGAAGCTGAATTCAGACATCTTATCAATCAGATCGAAAGCACCCTCGGCTGCCTCAGAAAGCACTGGTACGAACTCACCGTTGACAGTAACTGACTCGTAGATCTTACGCGGTACGCGCTTGTTGTCCGCCTGCATTTGGGTTGCCAACTGTGACTCGCAGCGCCGGCTGAACGCCTTGATATCGTCGCGATAACTCTCTGGCTGTTCATTAAACACTGCCAAACGCGCACCGAGCGTTTCCAACTGGTCTGCTGTCGTTTGGCAAAATCCACGTTCTTGGCCCTCGCCCACCGATTCTTGAATGTGTTGATGCCAACGCACATAGGCTGAAAACGCCGCGCTACTGATGGGCGCGCGCTCCACAGAATTGCTCTCAAAGGCGAAAATTTCCTGCAAGAACTTTAGCGGCGCTGCAATTCTGCCAACTTCTGCGGTGACCTCGGCATTGGCGGACTTGATGATGGCATCCCAACTGTCGCGCCCGGAATCTACCGCGTTACGGCATTGACGACTGTGCGGTTGGCGCAAATCGTAGTCGCTGCCAGTAATGCCGCGAATGTATAAGGCTGCGTTATCACCGAAGCCATCTGGCAACGACTGGTCGTATAGTCGATACACCAGATCGGAAAATTCCTGATAAACACTGGCCTGCGAACGTGTGGCCACATCGCCGGTCAGTCTGCGCAGCAAGGCGTAGGATTCGGCCTCGGTATTTACCCTACTCAACCAGTCAGGGTAGCGGTCATTACGCAGACGGCCATCGCTCAAAAAGGCGCTGGGCTTCACCAAATCTTGCAGCCGCTGACGGCTACGGCATTCCATGGCCGGCAGAATACGTTTGCCAAACAGCTCGTTGTGGAAATAGCCCTCTACTTCGGCATTCGGTGAAAACGCCAACGACCATGGCGTAGGCCCGCAGCAGTACATCTGCGACGCGTTGAGGTCGGCCAGCACCTGCAGCGAGGGCTGAATGGCCTCAAACCCTGTTGCATCGCGCCAGATGGTATCGACCCTTTGCGCCACTTGTTCAATGCTGCGACTTTGATTCCAAACCTCGTACAGATTGAAGCCGGTCCAAGACACCAGAATAAAAAGCACAGCGGCGGAAACAATTTGCAGACGTCGCAGGCGCCGGTCTGCAGACAACAACTTGTCCTGAGTTGGCGCAGCCAATGCGTGCTCAGGAAAAACCTTGTCTTTAAACAAACGCTCGAGAAATGCGTGCCGTTTGCCTTCACCGTAGGGCAACTGCCCGGTGAAATACAGGCCACGGAATTTCGGCGGGTGGATCAGCATACTTGAATCAAGCACCCCTGAGGCAAACTCTTTAATCCTCTCCTGTAGCCCTCTAACAGCCGTGGGCAGCACCAAGATTTCTTCCGATGCCTCAGCATTGCTATCGATGAAGTCGGCGATTTGCTGCTCTAACAGGTGGCCGATGTCGCGCAGGGCTTCGTCGATCAGCGCCGGGTCGAATGGTGCTTCGGCGCTATAAGGGTTCGACCAACCAAAAATGTCATTGATGCGATTGAGTTTGCGCTGAAAGTCCGCGTATTGAGTAAAACCCTGTAGCTCTTCCATGCCGGAAACAACGAAATATACCGGCAGCATGAATTCGATTTCGTTTTGAATAGCCCAATACTGCTTGAACAGCCAGTCGACTTTTTGCCGTCGCTCGATACGGTTTTCAATGAGCAAATCGGTGACCGGTATGACCAGCAACAAGCCGTCCAAGGGGCGCTCTGGACGGCTGTGTATTAACTCTGCTGCTACTGCTTCCGGCGTCTTATGATAAAGCAGTCCGCCTTGGTTCAGGATGACGCAGCTGCCGGAATCGTTGCCGTTGCGGTCCTTCATGTCCAGGCGCTCAAGGACATCTTCACCAATGTCTGCAACCAAGGTACTGGCCGATTGGTACTGACTGAGCATTAAGTACAGCGGCAGCTCATAGCGTTTATTTACTGCACCGCTGAGCGCATCCAACTCCTCGAACAAGCGGCCAACCACGGGTTTTTCGACCGCCTGCTCGGAATCTCCCCCTATCGGGAGCTTCTTCAAATCGTCACGACCAATTTTGATGGTGTTCATACCCTTGGGTAAGACCGGAATACGGATCTTGATCTGTTTACCGCTGCGGAAAATGAAGTAGACGATGATGCCGAGCACAAGCAGCGCCAAGGCAAGGGCTATCCAACCCCCACCGAGCATGTCGACCATCTGATTAAAACTTCTTTTCAGTAAACCGCTGTTCATAGTGTGCTCAATTCATCGCCGCAAGATTCGACGTGAGATGAAGTACGATGCCGATCCACATCAACAGTGAGCTAGCCGCGACGCCTGTGAACCCAAGCAGCAACAGCTTCTGCCATTGCTTGATGGGTGCAAGACGACCAGGCTTCATACCCGCTGGCGGCATCCAACCCAGAGGCTGGCTATGCTGTGTTGCTGTGCTTGGCTGCATGCGCGCTTGCAAAAGCGCACGAATTTTATCCATCAGTTCCTGCGTACGCTGGCGTGAGGCGGCAGTCTGATCACCGAAACCGAGCCATAGAATTCGGTAATAGATCATTAACAGTGGCGTATCTGCTTCGTCGCGTCGTTCTGCAAAGGCTAGGGCATGTATTGCTTCTGGAAAGCGCCGGCCGGCAGAGCGCGTACCGAAGGCTTCCCACTCCACCAAATACTTCAGCCAAGTTTTGCGCAGCTGCTGTTGTTCAGCATCTGGCAGATCAATCCAGTTAAAGCGCTGCAACAAAAAGTCGTCCCAGTAAGCGGCAAGCGCAAAGCGCATCTTTGTTAAATTTTCGCTGTCGTGGCGCGTCAACACGGCAGTGGAAGGCGGGGCTTGGAACAACGCTTGCACCAGTGCTTTTTGTGCCTTGATCAGGCATAGGTCTGGCTGCTTTTTTTCAGGCTGCGCAAACATTACCCGCAGCTCGGCGCTCAGTTCGGCCTTGATCTGCAGCCATTGCGTAAACACGCGCTCAAACTCTTGCAGGACTATTTCGTCGTTCAACCACATACTAGGTCGCTTGCTCCATAAAGCACAAAATCACCTGTGGCTTGACCGCATCCAGCTCCTTATCTGAGCCGGTCACGAGCAAAGAGCAGATCTCTCGATCCGGTAAGCTCACGCGATACAGCAGCTCATTGGCACTCTCAACCAAGCTAAACTGCTCAAACTGCTGCGTGCGTTGTCGATCAAAACCAATGTCGCGTTGCAGCGATAGTTGTTCATAATCTGCGCTGTCGCAGATGTAGGCACTGTCGACCCAATCCCCGACGGTGTCTTTATCTGCTGTGGTTGGCACCTGAAACGCCAACAACAGCTTTTCGCCGCGCAGCGTTCTTGGCAGCTGACAAACAAAGTTGCCGTCCGCATCCACAGCGAATTGCAGCACCATGTAGTCCAAGCGAACGTTGTCGATCGCTTCCCCAATATAAGCAAACACCGGAAGAAAGCTGGCTGCGCTGTCATTGTGGTTGTACTTACCGAATACCGGAGGCACCGGGTCGTCGCGCAAGGTAGCAAGGTCAGATACGTAATCCATCAACTTGCAGTAAACATCAAAGGGATGCGCTTGGGCACCAATCAATGCCTCCAGCCCCGGCAGCAGGTGCGTTAGCGCGATAATACGCGCGCGTTGGGTTTCCAAGACCACCTGATCGGAACGCCGGTCCAATATCAACGATCTTAACTGCACGGCCTTAACTCGGGCCTTTGCTACCAACTCCGAAAGCTGCTCCCAAAGGTCATTGTCTTGAGTGGTATAGCCTGCAACCACTGCCAGTTGGGGCGGCGTATAGGCCATGAGTTGGTAGCTGCCATCCAGCAGTTTCTTCACTCTGGCTATGGGCAGCACCGCATGATTGGGCGAACTTTCGCGCTCGATACCCAGCCGCAGCAGCGGCTGTAAACTGACCAAATCCACCTCGTTTTGCGAGTCGCCAATATCCGTCAATGCACCTTCGTTGACGCTCACGTAGCGCTTGCGGTCGCCATCGAAATCACTGGCGCAGTGGGCGTTGTATTTTGCCAAACCGGCCACTAGCGTGACCACGCTGCCCGGCTGAATTTGCAACTCGTCGAGAGTCAGCGTCACCGCTTGCTCATTGCGTGCCTGCTCATCAGCAGCATCTGTGCTGTCAAATTGCACTACGCTGCCATCGGGGAATACACCCTCGAAACCTGTCAGGCGAAACTCGCCAGAGGCCAGCGCTATGCTGTCGTAGTGCATGCGATTGACGCCCCAATAGTAGCGCGAAACGCGCTGCAGCTGGTGCGCCAGCAGCGCTTCTAAGTAGTGATCGGCATGTTGAAAATGCTGCGACGATAACAGCATGCCCTCATTCCAGTGCACGCGATGTTCAACCTTTGGCAGTTTCAGCATAGTGTTTTTGCTCCTTTCACCGCGTCAAGCACGTTGCCGCTGGCCTCAGCCCCAGGAGGTGCTGGCAGAAGTTCTAACTCGCCGTCGGCAACATTGACCCAGGGCGTTTGCAAGGCTGTGATGTCGCCCTTGCCCACATCTCTGACAAAGACAAAAATCGATTGCGCCAAACGATGCTGCTCGGGCAACTCGGACAACAGCGCGCTGTAGCCCATGGGCAACTCAAGGCGCACCACGTCCAGTTGATTGGCGTAACTGCGGCAAAATCCGCGGTATTCGTTAAACCATGTTGTTGCGCTGTTTTCGCCCAACACCGTAGCTGCGGCATCGCCATAAGCAAAAGCAATATCGACTGTTACTGCGCTGGGCACAGAACTCAGCTTTGCCATGACGCCAACGGATACCACCTCATTTGGCCCAAGCCCAATCCGCGCAACTGACTTGTCTACCAGCGCGTCCGCCATGCCCCAAAGCTGGCAGCCCGATGTGCTTAGCGCAAGCAGACCTAGCATCAGTATTCGTGCGTTCATGCGCCCACTCATGTCATCACCATTCGACGGACGTTCGAGACCGAAATCGTGATACCAAAACTGTTTGGGATGATGCCGTTTTGCCCCGTGGGATCTAGGAACCGTTTGATCGGCGCACCCCCGTTAAAAACCTT
>JAACDW010000024.1 GCA_009936775.1 Pseudomonadota bacterium | reverse complement strand
TTGGGCTGGCACGATATTCAGATCGTCCAGGCGCGCCATCAGTGCAGTAGTAAACTCGGCATCAAGCTCCGCGGCTATCTCCAGCGCCCACACATGACTTAGGTTGATGTCTAGCTCGCTGAGCTTGATCGCATCTTTGTCCGTACACACAACGGTTACACCACTGGCGAAATCTATTTCTTCACCGGTATAAGCATGATGATCGGGATAGACATGGGGTTCTACCGAAATACCCAGATCTGTTAGCGAGCGAAGAAAACGATCAGGGTTACCAATGCCGCAAATAGCGTGCACCCAAGGATAGTGTTCATGAAAGCTGGTCACCGCGACAGTAGTGTCGTCGCTCAAGCGCCGAAAGCGCAATGGCCTGCTGTACATGCCGTATTCTCGGGACGACAAACCGGAGCGCCCGCCGTGACTGACAACAAAATCGACCTCGCTCAAGCGTTCAACAGGCTCACGCAGTGGCCCAGCGGGTAGCAACAAACCATTACCCACGCCGCGTGAGGCGTCGATAACCGCGATCTCAAGGTCCCGCGCCATGGCATGGTGCTGGAGGCCATCGTCAGCGATGATCAGATTACAACCTGCCTGCTGCAGCAGACTGATACCGACAGTACGCTCAGCCGCTATGGCTACCGGACATTGCAGCCGATGCTTAAGCATTACGCCTTCATCTGAATATTGAGATGCTGCCGCCCCTGCAGGGAGCAGCGCACCCTTACGGCTGAGTTTACCCTTGTAGCCTCGTGATACCACACCTGGGGCAAAGCCTTGAGCCGCTAAAAAATCTACCAAGGCGACGACCAAGGGCGTTTTACCCGTACCCCCTACCGTAATGTTCCCAACTACGATTACCGGCAAACGGGATTGATTCTGCGCCGCAAGCTGCTGGCACTGGGCTTTCTGCGAGCGCGCTCGGCGTCGGCTCAGCCACCCGTAAAGCCATGACAGGGGCATCAAGACCTTGACCCACAGAGCATTGCTGTACCACGCTCTGGTAATCGAGTTTGTCGACCGCCCAAGCAAAGTGCCCGAGCGAATCAGCGGCTTCGCATGGGCAGCCGCAGCAACCTCCAGCGCTACCGCCGCTTGCGCGTCCTGGTCATCCTGAAACTGCGCGTTGTACAAATCTGCGTACGCACCGCTTTGCGTCAACAGTTCGCTATGCGTCCCCTGCTGCACAATCCGGCCCTGATCCATAACGACAATGAAATCAGCGGACTCCACTGTAGAGAGCCGGTGTGCGATAACCAGCGTAGTGCGGCCAACCATGACTTCTTGCAAAGCCGCCTGTATGTATTTCTCCGACTCGTTATCCAGCGCCGATGTGGCCTCATCCATAATCAACACTGGGGCATCTTTCAAAAGTGCCCTAGCGATGGCGATGCGCTGACGCTGGCCGCCGGACAACAGCACACCGTCATCGCCGACTATCGTATCGAGGCCATCGGGTAGCTGACGTACAAATTCATCTGCATAGGAGCGCTGCAGCGCCTGCGTGATCGCATGATCGCTGGCATCAGCCATGTCGCCATAGGCGATATTGTTGCGCAGCGTATCGTTAAACAAGGTGACCTGTTGGCTCACAAAGGAGATATGCTTGCGTAAATTGCCGAGCTCAAAGTCTTGAATCTCGTGGCCATCGAGCAAAATACTTCCGCGCTCGATATCGTAAAGACGCGGCAGCAAACTCGCCAAAGTCGACTTACCGCTACCCGAGCGTCCAACTAAGGCAACAGTTTGTCCCGGCGCAACATGCAAATTGATGCTATGCAGTACGTCTGGCCCCTCTGCTACGTAGCGAAAGCTGACATCCCGAATCGCCACTTCGCCACAGGCCCGATCTAACTCAAAACTGCCAGCATTTTCCTCGATACCAGAGTCGAGTTGGCGGAAAATGTCTTCAGCCGCCGCAAAGCCGCGTTGCAGCTTGGCATTAATTTCCGATAATTTGCGGATTGGCCGACCCAACATGCCCGCCAGAACCAAAAATTCCACAGCCTTGCCACTGGTAAGCTGCACACCAAACTCAGGGCTGTACAAAACGACAATGAGGCCGCACAAGGCCAGTGCAATAATGGTTTCGTTGGTTTGCGAACTGAATACCTTGGTAATCACCATTTTCATATTTTGCTGACGATTGACCTTACTCGCCGCCAAGAAGCGCTCCGCTTCTTGCTGCTGCGCACCAAAAATTTTTACCTCGCGGTAACCATTGGCCACCTCAGAAACCACATGGGTGACATCGCCCATAGAGTGCTGGATACGCCGACTGATGCGCCGAAACCGATTGCTTGCGAAGGCGCCAACTAAGCCAAGAATGGGTGCCATCGCGATAAACAGCAGCGTGAGACGCCAGTCGATCAGCATCAGGAACACAAGGTAGGCAATGACCTTGAGGCCGTCTTGAATGAGCGCACGCAGTGCATCGGTGCCGGTGTCACGCAATTGCGTCACGGTAAAGGTGATCTGCGACACAATATGCCCTTGGCTGGCATTATCGAAATAACTGCTTGGCGACTTGAGAATATGCCCGAACAGCTGTTCCCTTAGGTCATAAACCACGCCAAAGGACACCCTCGACATCGCCGCTTCACCAAGAATCGCCCCGAGCGCACGCATTACGGTGACCACCGCCATCATGATGGGAATTGTTGCGGCAGCTCGCACCTTGGCGTCATCCCAGTCATCGATCAAATTGCCGAACAAGCTTACAAAATAGCCCTCCGCTGCCGCCGCAGTAACAAAGCCAAGAAAGGCGAAAATCAGCAAAAACCAGTAACGTCCGACATAGGAAAGCAACCTACGGTACATTGACGAATCGGAAGTATTCGTTGTGCGGGAGGTCGCGTTGGGTTGCATCTACTGATTCGCTCCGCTGTCCCGTTGGGGTAAGGGTTTCGTCGTCGCTAGACTGATACGCACGAAGCCCGCCATGGCACATGCGTCAAGGACATAAACAACCCACTGGTGCAATGCCCCGGCATCTGCCCGCACCTCTACCGGATGCTCGGCCAATTGTTTTGCATCTATCGTGTTTGCGTAGCCCTCTACCGCACTGCGCAGTCGGCCGGCATCGCTGCCAACGGAAACGCCAGCAACCCAGTATTCACCAGCCTCGCTAATGGCAATGTCGAAGGTCTCTACGGGACCAGCAACAGCGCTCGCAGACTCAGGCAAGGTAACTTCTATGCCTTGTTGCTGCACAAAATTTGCCGACACCATAAAAAAGATCAGCAGCAAAAAAACCACGTCGATGAGCGGGGTAATTTCAATGCCAGCTTCCCGGCGCGCAGCGCTTAGCCGAGGCATTTAGGCCTGCCGCCTTGCTAGCTCGAAGAATTGATTGCTAACGGATTCAATTTCCAGCAACAGGGTATCGACGTGCCGCAGTAAAGCGCGGTGGCAAATCAGCGCGGGTATGGCAATGGAGAGCCCCGCCGCTGTGGTCACCAGCGCGGTTGATATACCGCCAGCAAGTAACTGGCTGTCGGTTTGGCCAGCAGCAAAGAGCTGATCGAATACCTCAATCAGACCCACTACGGTACCAAGAATACCCAACAGCGGTGCAATCGACGCAACCACTCCAAGGCCAGTTAGATGACGCTCTAGATCGTGAGCAGTAGCCTCCAAGGCGCCCTGTACTGCCTGCTGGAATTCTTCCCGAGGCAGCGTCAGATTGGTCAGGCCAACGGCCAACACGTAACCCAACTGGGACGTTGCGCCTAGGTCAGCCAGCGCGTTGCCGCCGCTAGGCCAACCGGTTGCATCGCTGAGCCGGGCCAACAATGGCTCGGGTAGCACTTGACCGCGGCGCAATGACCACCACCTCTCTAGACTGATTGCCAGCGCAACAATGCTGCACAACAAAATCGGCAGCATCAACAGGCCGCCAGCACGAAACAGCTCTAGCATGCACTGGCCTTCTCTCGTCTTACCGTTACCACGAGCAACCCCGCGCACTTATTGGCCAAATACTGTGCACCATGCCGTCGGTTTCGCGGATCCAGTATTGGTCATGAAGGTTCACCGTAGGATCACAGTGCGGCACCGCGAATTCGAGCACCTGCCCTAGCTGCACCGGTGGGGCTTCGTTCTGCCCGGCGCCTTCGACCTGAGGCAATATCAACACCCCATGCTCGTCGCCAGCGAAACGAAATTGCACATCAGGCAGCGCATCGCACACTGGATTCACACTATCCGATGCAAAGGCTTTATAGCCGCCATCCACCGTAATGGTAGCAGCCTGAGGTTGACTGATTGCGGTACAGGCCACAGTGAGCGCCAATTCGAAGCCTTGAAAACGATCCGAGCCAGCGCCTTGGACCTGCCGATATTCCTCGTCCATGAAAATATAGCTGCCAACCTGAATATCCGTGAGCTGTTCAATGGTGGTGTCAATATCGTAAGTGCCCGTGCCGCCACCGGTGACGATACTGGGGGTGACGCCACGCGCGGCGAGCAACTCAAATTTATCCGCCAGTCTTTGCCAAGACTTTAGCGACTTCTCGCGCCGCTTCTCAAACTCCGGTATGTGCATAATGTGCCCGGCATAATGTTGGACACCGGCAAAGTAGAATCGTGGGTCTGCTTCGATCTGATCTAGCAAGCGCAGGAATAGTTCGTCCTCGCGCAGCCCCGTGCGGCCCATCGATACGTCTAGATCCAGCACGATGCCAATACGCTTATCGTCATCTATTGCCGCCGCGAGCGCAGCTAGGCCTGCTGACGAGTCCACTGCCAATAACAGCGTAATGTCTGGCGATAAGATGTGATTAACCACACGTGCTTTTGCTGGTGTGGACACCGGTGAGGTAACCAACACCCTATCGATGCCTGCACGCACCATAACTGCGGCCTCACTGACCTTAGCAGTGCAGATACCGACGGCCCCAGCGGCCATTTGCTGACGCGCAATTTCAGGACACTTATGGGTGTTGGCATGGGGTCTGAAGCCCTTGCCATGGGCGCCCAGGTGCTCGGACATCGCCCGGATATTACTGCTCATGGTCGCTCGATCGAGCACTAATGCCGGGGTTGGCAATTGGCCCATATCAATGGGGTTATCGAGCATCACTGGCTCGGTCGGGCGTTGCAGCACCGACTGCAACGCTGCCTCTATTGCTGATGACATCCCGACTCCCTGCTAACGACGACTGATCCGTGCCTTCATCATAACGAGGATGGAGCCACAATAGCAGCCTAAGAGGTTGGTTTGTTTAAGCTTTTGCCCAATCCATAGCAACAAGTGAGCCTTCTAGGCGGACTGTTGAGCATCACAATTGGCAACACTGCGACGCTTTAAAGCCATCCTTTATACCGCCAGATCTTGTACCGCCAGATCTTGT
>JAACDW010000002.1 GCA_009936775.1 Pseudomonadota bacterium | reverse complement strand
CAGGTGGTGAAATTGGTAGACACGCTAGCTTCAGGTGCTAGTGGCCGCAAGGCCGTGGAGGTTCAAGTCCTCTCCTGGGCACCATCTTTTGTGACAAGCTGCGCCTAACTGCCGCAGCCACACCACACACCTAGCTACCGCCTTCGCGCATGCTGTTGCTGGCGCACGTTAGCATCATTCGCCTGCGGTTATGCAAAAGTTTGGTGTCTGCCTGCGGAACAGGAACGGCGGGCACAGTGGTTGCAAACTTGCTCTTGACCGCACTAATGCGCTTGCCTGTGCAGCGCTGAGGAGGACTTGCATGATCGTTGTGATTTGGGGGGTTACCGGCAGCGGTAAAACCACCATTGCCCGCGCGCTGGGCCAGCACCTTGGGTGGGCATGGTTTGATGCCGACGACTATCACCCCAAGGCCAACCTGGCAAAAATGGCGGCGGGGGTTGCGCTAAACGATGCGGACCGACAGCCTTGGCTGCAACGACTGAGCACGCTGATAGACGACTATGCTGGCCAGAAAAATGCGCTACTTGCCTGCTCGGCGCTGCAAATGTCTTACCGTAAGACCTTGGGCTTTGGGCAAGACCACGTGCGAAGCGTGCTTCTTAACGGCAATCCAGCGTTAATTGCCCAACGTTTGCAACAACGCCAACACCACTTCATGCCCGCAAGCCTGTTAGACAGTCAGTTCGATCTGCTGCAACCTCAGCACGACGGTCTTACATTGGATATTGGGCAAAAACCAGATGACCTAGTTGCGCAGATTAGCGACTGGCTGACGGATTGATCGGAATCAATTAACGTAAGCCCGCGCTTTGGGGCCACCAGCCAGAGCACGCGCTTTGTTGCCAATTCATGGAGGATTTATGCACAAACCTACCGCCCTTGACTTGCCCATGGTCGATCCGCTGCCCGAGACAACGCAAAAGTATTTTGATATTTGTCAGGACAAACTGGGCATGGTGCCCAACGTGCTGCAGGCCTATGCCTTCGATATCGATAAGCTAAATGCCTTCACAGCCTTTTATAACGACCTGATGTTGGGCCAAAGCGGCCTGACCAAGCTGGAGCGAGAAATGATTGCCGTCGTGGTGTCGGCCATTAATCGCTGCTTTTACTGCCTAACCGCGCACGGCGCCGCAGTGCGCGAACTTTCCGCCAACCCGATACTGGGCGAACAACTGGTTATGAACTACAAGACCGCAGCGCTGCAGCCAAGGCAACGGGCCATGCTGGATTTCGCTGCCTTGCTGACCACTGCCAGCGCGAGCGTTACAGTGGCTGACCGTCAGACCCTACGAGAGCACGGTTTTAGCGACCGGGATATTTGGGACATAACCAGTGTTGCGCCGTTCTTCAACATGACCAACCGTGTCGCCAGCGGCACCGCCATGGTGCCAAACGAGGAGTATCACAGCCAAGCGCGTTAGCCGCGTGCGCTGTTTCATCTCACCTTCACCGCAGGTTTGCCATGTTCTGGGCTTTTGCGGAGAACAGTCATGCCTCGCGCTCTATTGTCATTGGCGACTGCGGTGTTATTTGCGCTACCTGTACCGGCTCACGCCATAGAGGCTCTTGCCTTCGAAGTGCTGGACAAACAGGGTCAAATTGAGATCCGGCGCTACGCCCAGCACCTCCTAGCCACGGTTCGGGTCAGCGGTGATTTTGCTGATGTAGGCAGCCGCGCGTTTCGTCCGCTGTTTAACTACATCAGCGGTGATAACCGCAGCCAGACAAAAATCGCCATGACGGCACCGGTGCTGCAGCAGCCTGCGGATAGCACCAATCAATGGTTGGTTTCCTTTGTTATGCCGAGCGAATTTGATCGGGATTCGCTTCCCATTCCTGCTTCTGAGTTGGTTCGTGTATCGGCGCAGCCTGCGATGCTTATGGCCGCCATAGAGTATCGTGGCGGCTGGAGTCAGGACCGCTATCGCGAGCACGAGGCTTACTTGCTGAATGCAGTCGCTGGCCTATCGCTGCAAATCTGCGGTGAGCCACGCTGGGCGCGCCATGATCCGCCCTTTAAGCCGTGGTTCATGCGCAAAAATGAAGTGCTGGTGCCGCTCTGCACTATTACTGGCCAATAGCTCTATCGGCCATCACCAAGGCAGGCTTTCGCCGTTTAGCCGCAGAAACTGACCGCTCTGCTCGGGCAGCAAGGATTCCACCAGCTCAAACAGCTGTGCCGCACAGGCTGCCGTGCTTTGCACCGGCTCTTTGCGGGTTTTGGTGAACGCACGGGATAGGTTGGTACTGGTCGTACCCGGATGCACGGCAACAATGGTTGGCATACTACGCCAGCGACTGCACTCAATGGCCAAACACTTGATACCCATGTTGAGGGCAGCCTTCGACATGCGGTAGCCATACCACCCGCCCAGCCGATTATCCCCAATACTACCCACTTGCGCTGACAAGAATACCGCGCGCATATCTGTGTCGCGCAGCCGCGGCGCCAGTGCGGCAAAGGCGCTCAACGGCCCCACCGCATTGACCTGATAGTCGTGCTGCAGCTTCGCCGCAGCGAGTTGGCGCAGAGTTTTCTCGGGCTGCCCGTGCGCACCAGCAAGGATGCCAGCGCAACAGACCCAGCGGTGTATCGGCTGATCGACCTGCTGCCCCAAGGCGGCTACTGAACCAGGGTCGCCCAAGTCGACCCGTAGCCACTGCACTGTCGATGAGTAACTGCTCACCGACCTATGGTGGGTTGCGTAAATGCGCTGGACACTCGGCATTCGAATATACAGTTCGAGTAGGGCGCGCCCGATACCACCTCCGGCGCCGACAATCATGACGTTCATAGACCTGCCTGTTTTGCTTGAATTTTGGCCCTTAACTTAACCAAAACATGGTCAAAGGCCTGTGATATTTGAATTTCAGCCGATATGTCCAAATATATGTTGACTTAGTCGGCATTAACATAGATTTTGATTAGACAAACAACTCATCTGGAGCTGATAGCTATGACTCAAACTAGACGGAACTTCTTCCATGCGGGTATTGCTCTGTGGACGGCCTCACTGGTGCCCACGGTCACCCTCGCCGCCAACCCACCGGAGCTTCAGGAGTCTGACCCAATCGCCGTCGCCCTTGGCTATAAGAAGGACGCAGCAACAGTGGACACCGCCAAGTACCCCAAGCGTGCGGGAGCCGCAGGTGCCACCCAGTTCTGTAGCAACTGTGCCCTCTACTCTGCCGCAGCCGACGGCTTAGGCGGCTGTACTGCTATACCCGGCAAGCAGGTCGCGGCTGCAGGGTGGTGCAACGCATGGATTCCGACCAGCTAAACCTCTCTTTATAACTTTACAGGCAGAACCTTATGGAAAGACTCACAATTGGCGCCGTTGCCAACTTAACCGGTGTGCCAACGCATACCCTGCGCAAATGGGAAAGCAGACATTCAATTGTAACCCCCAACCGTAGCGAGTCTGGCAGACGCTTCTATACCAACGAGCATGTCCAGCGCTTGTTGCTGGTTAAGCGGCTCATGGGCGAGGGCCATTCGCTCGCCGAGCTTGCCCGACTGAACAACGATGAGTTGGACATTTTGGCTGTGCGTCACGAACAGAGCCGCGCCGCCAACCACGATGGTGGTGCGGACGTCGTTGGGCTGAACCTCACGACTTTGTTCGAGCGCGCAGAACCGTCTTTAACACCCTCCTTTAGCGGTTTCTCGCAGACGCTAGAGAAATGGCTGGATCAACCCCAGCATGTAAAAAACAGCAACCATGGAACGCTCGTCGTAGAGAGCGATACGTTGCCAGACGTTGTCGTAGAACGCTTGGTCGCCCTGCGCAACCGTCACTATCAACGCATCGTCGTTATTTATGCCTTCGCGCCCAGACGCATTGAGCAGCTTTTGGCATCCCACGGTATTCAGGCGGTGAAGGCACCTGCGACATCAGAAAAGATTCGTTCCTATCTGAGCGTTGAGGCGCCCGAAGCGGTGACCACTGACTACCAAGTCGGGGTGAGCGCTTTTGATCCCGAGCAGTTGTCGCATATTGCCAACATGATGCCGAGTCTAAATTGCGAGTGCCCCAACCATATTGCCAAGCTGCTCATCGACATCAGTGGCTTCGAAAAGTATTGCATGCAATGCATTGACGATGATCCGTCACAGGCGACTCTACACGGTCAGCTGGCGGATATGACGGCCCATGCGCGCTCTATTTTTGAAGCCGCATTGCGCTCGGTGGCATTGGCCGATGGCCTGGACCTAGAGTCTTTACCACCGCAAACCAAGCACTGATCTGCTGACGTAAAAAAAGGCCCGTAAGGGCCTTTTTTGCGCTGCCGACCAGCGTATTTCCGCCTAGAGGCGCTAGGGTATCGGTAAATAGCCCTCTTCTTCGCCCTTGGTGAACACGCCCACTGCGTCGTGCGCGTGCAAACTTTCGTGATGCTCGATACGCACCCAAAAGTCTTGCCAACGCTTGTCTTCGCCCAAGGCTGTTTTTAAGCGTCTCCCGGCGTCTTCTACGAACATCAGGTTTTTACCGTTGAGGCGAGCGAACTCTTGCTCGTCTTCACGCTTGACCGCGCTTTGCACTGGCGTTTTCAGCGATTCCTCGACCGCGTTTATCAATTGGGTAATCGGCAAGTCTTCGAGGCCACTGTCTAGACGCACTAAAATTTTCGCCGTACTACGCTGACTGTGCGGAGTGGCCAAAATGCCTTCCTCAGTACCCAGCCAGTCGTTTACGGCGTCAATGCTGACATTGCCGTTCGCGCCAAAATCTTTCTTGAACTGTTCCTGAATCAACTGCCGTGCAAGGGCTGCCGAACATGGGCAAGTTGAGGAGTACTGCACTTCTACCGAAAGTTCCAGAGCAATCTGCCCCTTGATCAGTGTGCCTTTGACCATTACGGGGTAGGAGGCCCATCCCACGTTGTCGCTGAGCAATGCCGGCCGCCGCACAAAGTGGTCGAACTCGAATTGCACGAAGGCGTTGGTGCTGAGGTCGTGATGCGATTCCAGTACCGAACCCAGCAGCATTTTTAGACCAGAGGCCGTTAGCGGTCGGGTTGCTGCATGCTCGTCGAGGAGCAGATAAAGCCGCGACATGTGAATGCCCTTGGCCAACGGATCTGCCAAGTTAACGTAAACCTGAATGTTGGCGTGAACGTCCTTCGTTTG
>JAACDW010000179.1 GCA_009936775.1 Pseudomonadota bacterium | reverse complement strand
CTAACGCATTGAAGGCCAGTTCGGTGGCCGCTTTTCAACCAAGGCAGCAATGCCTTCCTTGAAGTCTTCTTCTGTTGCCATGTCTTCAATCAAGCGTTCGGACTCAACTACCGAGCTGGCCACATCACGATGCAGGTCTTTGTAAATCTGCCATCGGGTCTGACGCAAGGAATTGGGCGATACGCTGGCAACCAGCTGGTGCGCGTAAGCAAGAGTTTGTTCCACAAGATCTGCCGGCTCGAAGATCTGATTCACAAACCCAAGCTGCAGCGCTTCATCGCTGGTGAAAACGCGACTGGTCAACAGCAGGTCATTGGCACGGCCAAGACCGACAATTCTTGGCAGCATCCACGACAGTCCGTATTCCGCTGGCAGATTCAGCTTGCCGTGGGCGGTGGTGAATTTCACTCCGGGCACGGCAAAACGCAGGTCGGCAAAGCACGCCAGCGCCAAGCCAACGCCCGCGGCAGGACCGTTCATGGCGGCGATCATGGGCTTGTTCAGGCCGAAGTGATAGGCAAAGGAGGCATCAAAATTCGCGTCGGTACCGTAGCCGGGTTTAGCGATGTCGGCACGGATGCCCGGATCGTAAGCGCCCCGATCCGCATGACCGCTGAGTGCTTGGCTGTCGCCGCCGACACAGAAACTCTTACCCCGCCCGGTAACCACGATGGCGCGCACGGCATCGTCATCATTTGCCCGCTTGAGCAGGTAGCGATATTCCGTATGAAGCCTGCCTGTCCACGCGTTCATTCGCTGGGGCCGATTGAGCCAAATCATCGCTACGCCCTGGGTATCCACTTCGTATTCGGTGTTTTTCAGTTCCATAGCTATTCTGCTTGTTCCGGCGACGGTTCTTGGCGAACGTTCAAGTAGGCCTGCTCACTGATGCTGTGATAACGGCGAACGTCCTGAAGGAAGGGCATGTAGGAGTCGTAGATGCGTTTCGCCAAGGGATCGGCATCCGCGATTTCTGCTACAACCTCTGCCGAGGCTAGGCGCAGCACTTCAATGACGTCGTCCGGCAAACGTCGCAACTGTACGTCGTGCTCGTTGATCAGTGTATCCAGCGCGGCATTATTTCTAGCGGTAAACTCGCTGAGCATGTCGTCATTAATCGCTTGGGTGGCGGATTCAACCATCGCCTGCAGGTCTGGCGGCAATGCCTCCCAAGCGTCTTTATTCACAAAGGCTTCCAAGGTAGGGCCGGGTTCGTGCCAGCCGGGATAGTAGTAGTACTTGGCCGCGGTGTGCAGTGAAAAGGCTAAGTCGTTATAAGGGCCCACCCACTCTGTAGCGTCGATAACCCCGGTTTGCAGCGCGGTGAAAATTTCGCCGCCGGGCAGTACGACGGGAACGCCTCCTGCTCGAGACAGCACTTCGCCACCGATGCCAGGAATGCGCATCTTCAGACCCTGTAGATCGTCTATAGAGTTAATTTCTTTGTTGAACCAGCCCGCCATTTGCACACCGGAGTTCCCCGCGGCAAAGGGCACCAGATTGAACTTAGCGTAGAGCTCTCGCCACAGTTCCATGCCACCACCATAATGCAGCCAACCATTCATTTCTTGCGCGTTCATACCAAACGGCACCGTCGCGAACATAGCTGCCGCGGGATTTTTGCCGCGCCAATAGTAGGCTGCACCATGACCCATCTGAGCGGTGCCCTGGGAAACAGCGTCAAAGCCTTCCAGCGCACCCACTAATTCGCCAGCGCCATAGACCTTGATGTCCAGCCGACCATTGCTCATCACCCGAAGCCGATCGGCCAGCCGTTCTGGCGCCGCACCAAGACCCGGTAGGTTCTTGGGCCAGGTGGTGATCATCTTCCACTGATAGACCTGTGTGTCCGCTGCGCCAGAGCGTGTCGCTTCCTGCGCCGATTCCGGAGCCGGAGCACAGGCTGCGAACACTAGCGTCAGACACAGGCCGGCGAACAACCTGAGCATCCGGTTTTTTGTATATTGCTGCCTCATGATGACGTTCTCCCCTTGCGTTAATCCATTACCTGAAGATTAGCGTAACCAACCATCAGCCACTTCGCCCCCTCGGCGAAGTTCACTTGTACTTTGGCGCGTTCGCCATTGCCTTCAAACTGAAGCACAACGCCTTCGCCGTACTTACCGTGCATAACCCGCTGCCCCATACGCATACCGTTGGCAGACTCTTCGACCAGCCCACTGCCACTGGCATAACCGCCACTGAACAGACCTTGGGTGCTGGCCTTCATCCGCACCTCTGACAGCAGATCCTGAGGTATTTCCAGCAAAAAGCGGCTCGGTCGATTGTAGTTATCCTGCCCGTGCAGACGACGACTTTCCGCATAAGTCAGATACAGCTCCTGCATGGCCCGAGTGATTCCTACATAGGCCAGTCGCCGCTCTTCTTCAAGGCGGCCGGGTTCCTCTGAGGACATCCGGTGGGGAAACAAGCCTTCTTCCATACCGCCCAAAAACACCAGCGGAAACTCCAAGCCCTTGGCCGAGTGCAGGGTCATCATTTGCACGCTGGGGCCCTGAGCACTTTGTCGATCGCCGGCATTGAGGGTCATTTGATCCAGAAATTCTTGCAGCACGCTGACTTCGGCGCGGTCGCTGTCCTCAAAGGGAAACACCAAATCGCCGCTGAATTGCCGGCAAGCCGACACCAGTTCCTGCAAATTTTCTTTGCGGGCCAAACCGCGCTCACCCCGTTCCTGACTGTGAAAATCCATCAAACCGCTGGCTTCAAGAATGTGGTCGGCAAGCTCATCAAGCTGCATCGGTGCAACGGCATCGGCCATTTCGTCGATCAATGCCACAAAGCCGCCCACAGCACCGTTCACGCGAGCGGTAAATGTACCGCCCGCAAGGCCGTCCTTTGCGGCCTGCCACAAAGACGTCTGATTCGTCCGGGCCAGCTGTCGTATGCCTTCCAGCGTTTTGTCGCCAATGCCCCGGGTCGGTGTATTCACGACGCGTTCGAAGGCCGGGTCCGAATGGCGGTCTTCCATCAGACGCATATAGGCAAGGGCGTTTTTGACCTCGGCGCGTTCAAAAAAGCGCTGTCCCCCGTAAATCTGATAGGGAATGTTCAGCCGCAGCAGAGCCTCTTCCAGTACCCGAGATTGGGCGTTAGATCGGTACAAAATCGCGGCTTCGTTAGCGCTGCCGCCGTCTTCGATCCATTGTTGAATACGTTCGGCGATAAACCGGGCTTCGTCCAGATCGTTGAATCCGGCATAGACCTTGATCGGCTCACCTTTGTCGCCCTGGGACCACAATTCTTTGCCCAGCCGGGTCGTATTGCGCTGAATCAGGCCATTGGCGGCGTCCAATATGGTTTGCGTGGACCGATAGTTCTGTTCAAGGCGCACGGTGCCGACATCGGCAAAGTCTTCGGTAAACTGATGGATGTTTTCAATCTTCGCGCCACGCCAGCCATAAATGGATTGATCATCATCACCCACCGCCATGACCTTGCCGGTTTGACCGGCCAGCACGCGCAACCAGGCGTACTGAATGGTATTGGTGTCTTGAAACTCGTCTACCAGCAAGTGCGAAAAACGCTGTTGGTAATGCGCCAGCAGGTTGGCATCGTTGAGCCAAAGTTCATGGGATCGCATCAGAAGTTCTGCAAAATCCAGCAAACCGCCTTCATCACACGCTTCTTCGTAGGCTTGATAGATACGTTTGTGGGTGATCTGGTACAGGTCTTCCCCAGCGGCTACTTCACGGGCTCGCTTACCCTCGTCTTTTTGACCATTGATAAACCAAGCGGCTTGACGGGCAGGCCACTTTTTTTCATCGATGTCTTGGGCCTTCATGATGCGTTTGATCAGTCGTACCTGATCGTCGCCGTCGATAATCTGAAAATTCTGTGGCAGTTTGGCCTCGGCCCAATGCATGCGCAGCAGTCGATGGGCCAAGCCGTGAAAGGTACCGACCCACATGGAACGAGCCGACACATTGAGCAACGACTCGGTACGGGCGCGCAGTTCCGCGGCTGCCTTGTTGGTAAAGGTCACCGCCAGAATGCCGTGAGGCGAGACCCCCTCCACATCGATCAACCACGCAATACGGTGCACCAAGACACGGGTCTTGCCGCTGCCGGCACCGGCGATCACCAAGGCATTGGAGAGGGGCGCGGACACAGCGTCGCGTTGGGATTCGTTGAGTCCGTCAAGGATATGCGAGATGTCCAAGGGCAGCCCTAACTCTATTACAAAGGCCGTATCCTACCTGAGCGCGATGTCTGGTGCTAAAAAGCGCAGATCAGCAAACAACGTTTACCGACTCACGGCTACTTAGCGCTCTGGGTTTCGTCCGGCTCGGACGCATCGTACTCGTCGCCCCGGGCTTGGCTGCTGAAATCCAGCGTATGCGACGTAATCAGGTTAGCGATTCCCCGGCCTTGATCGGTCATGTTGAGCTTGTGCAAAATTTCGTCCACCAAGCCGCGG
>JAACDW010000023.1 GCA_009936775.1 Pseudomonadota bacterium | reverse complement strand
TGGGCATGGGCATGGGAGAGCTGCACCACTTGCTTGCCAATAACGTCGGGTTATTGCGTGATATGTATCTGTTAATAGAGTGATGCGAAACACTGTTTGATACTGCTCTGGGGAGAGAGTTTTCTGCTGGCAATCACGAATACACCTCGGCTGACCTAAGCGGCGGCAGGCGGTTGGCAGCCCACCCCGTGCGCTCTGTTCGCTCGCTGTTAATTCACGGGTTCGCCTGCCGTATCGAATGCTGCTCAAAAATAGGCTGCTGCTAACAAGCAGGTCTAGGTAGGGCCTGCGTGAGCGCAATTATAGATTTCATTTTCAGCGCTAAATAAGAGAATAAGCATGGAAGAAGAAAGAAAAGCGGGCGTTTCAGATTACGGATTTTTGCTGTTCCTCACCTTGATCAACGTAATGAGTGTGGTTGATCGGCAATTGATCTCCAGCCTTGCAAATTGGATAAAACCTGAACTCAATCTCACCAACACCCAATTTGGTTTGCTCACAGGGCTGATCTTTATCTTTTTCTATACCGTCGCCGGAGTTTTTATGGGGGTTCTGGCTGATCGGGTTAACCGAACTCGGCTGATCGCAGTGGGTCTGATGTTGTGGAGTGCGCTTACCGCGGTATCGGGTATGGCGAAAGGGTTTGTCAGTCTTGCCATTCCGCGGCTGTTCATTGGTGTTGGTGAGTCCATCATGACACCGACTTCGATGTCTTTGTTGTCGGATCGTTTTCCGGCCAAAAGTTTAGGCTTCGCAGCAGGCTTCTATTATATGGCGGGGCCCGTCGGGGTTTCTTTCAGCCTGCTGATCGTAGCTTATCTTGAACCCTTGGTTGGCTGGCGCGGCTGTTTCTACATTTTGGGCGGCATTGGCATATTTCTGAGCCTAGTGATGTTTCTTCTTAAGGAAACACCGCGACGAGCCGTGGCAGCGCTGCAGACAAATTCAAGCACTGCAATAGCACATACAAGCGTCAAAGAAATGCTTGTAACAACGAAGAACGCTTTTGCCAACTCGCCTGCGTTAGTGATGACTGTGTTTGGTGCGGTTACGTTCCACATCTTTTTGGGCGCGGCAATGTTTGAACAAATTTGGTTTGTCGAGGAGCGCGGGTTTGATCGCAACGAAATAGCCGAGTTGACGGGCTGGATGGCATTGGGAGCTGGCGTTCTTGGCAACCTCGCCGGTGGCTTGGGCAGTGACTACCTGCTCAAGCGGACGGGCGTTGGCAGACCGATGTTTATGTTTTGGGTCGCCCTTGTGAGTATGCCGCTGATGATCCTTTATCGGCTTGTTGATCCTGCGTCGCCGCTGTTTTTGCTGTGCATGTTTATGGGCTTTTTTCAGTTTGGCTGCTTATACGGCCCGGTCTTTGGCACCATCCAAGAGCTTGTGCCGCCGCAAATTCGGGGCACCGTTACCGCTGTTGCGTTGCTTTTGATCAACGTCTTAGGTATTGGTTTTGGTGTTACAGCTGGCGGGCTGTTTGTCGATTGGCTCAGCGCCAACGGTTCTGCTAGTCCCTACACCACGAGCATGCTGGTCTTTACCGGCATTTCTTGCATCAATGTTCCACTGTTCTTCTTTGCCGGGCGTCGCTTTTCTCGTGACAAGCAGGCGCTGACCACCGCTCTTTTGGGGCAAGCTGACGCAACCAACTCGAGCACGTAAAGCTTCGGCGCAAGCCAGCACACAGAGCGATGGCGTGCAAGCTGATCGCTGTGGCTATTACACCTCAGCACCCGCTCTAAGGGCGGGGTTACTCGAAGCCAGTAAAGGTCACGAAGTTGGCGTTGTCCTCACGTTCTGACTTAACGCTGTTAGCTGGGAAGTCAAAATCAGGCCAGCCCATTGCAATGCATGTCATGATGGTTTGATCGTCGGGTATTCGAGCGTGCTCGCGAACCACAGAAGACTGCATAATACCTTGGCCGTTGATAACGGTGCCCAATCCACGCGTCCAAGCCGCCAGTACTAAACCATAGACTGCGGCACCCATGTCGAAGTGACATATGGTGTCGTGTACCATAGATTTTTCGCAGGTCATGACAATTGACACCGGTGCGTCGAACTGTCGAAACCCGCGCATAACCCAGTCTTGCCGGGCCGCCGCATCCTCGCGCGCGATGCCCATCTTGGCGAACAGTGCTTTGGCAATGTCGACCTGCCGTTGTCGGTAAGCTCCTTCATAGCCATGGTTCATGCGAATCTCGCGGTCGACGTCAGCGCCCGCTAACATTTTCTCGGTGTTGCCTTCGCGAATACGCTCCAAGGGCTCACCAGTGACGACATGAAAAAACCACGGTTGGGTGTTCATGGACGAAGGCGCGCCCTTCGCGATAGCTATGACCTCTGCTATGAGTTCCTGCGCTACCGGTTGTTTCTTGTACCCGCGAATGCTGCGCCGTTGTGCTACAAGGCTATCAAGTGCCGCTGCTTCCATGCAATGTACTCCGTTAATGCCCTAAACAGATGGGCTTAGTATTCGTTACGCAAACAACCTCATGACATGGCGCCAACGCGCAAGTCGTTATCTGCAATTATGCTGTGTGTCGCGACGTCGACGGGCGCTCGCGGCCGCCTGATAACGCGCCTGGCGGAGAATTTTTCGCGAGGCGGTGCCGACACATGGGGCGCTCGCACTGCGCGTAATCAGGCTGCCCCTATCCTGTGGCGATAGTGCTTACGCCCGGGAAAACAGTCAATTAGCATTTCAATATTGGCTGATAATCCTGAGTTATGCTCTGATACCGAACTACTAATTGACTCGCAGCAACGCAACAGTTATCTACTCTAGATTGCAACGAAATAACCCGTCGATCGGGAGGCAGGAGGGGCAGGAGATGACATCTCAGGAACAAATCGCAGCAACAGCAGACGGCAAAGAGGCGTTTTTCGACAAAGTTGTCTGGATAACGGGTGCGTCGTCCGGCATCGGCGAAGGCATGGCTAAGGCGTTCTCTGCACTTGGTTCAAAAGTCGTCCTTTCGGCACGCAAAACTGCTGAGCTGAACCGGGTGAAGGACGAATGCGTTGCCGCCGGCGCGGCTGCAGACAAACTACTCGTACTACCGCTGGACGTGATCGATTTTGCCGCGATGCCTGCAGCCTTGCAGACTATTTTGGATACATTCTCCGGCATCGACGCGTTGATCAACAACGCCGGCCTCGGTGCACGCGACTTTGCCGTTGATATTGATATGTCCATCTACCGCAAGATTATGGACGTCAATGTGTTTGGACCTATTGCGCTAACTAAATTGGTTTTGCCTATCATGATTGCCCAAGGCTACGGGCGTGTTGTTGGGGTCTCTAGCTTGGCGGGCAAGGTGGGCGTGCCCTTACGAACCGCCTACTGCCCCGCCAAACATGCTGTGTTGGGTTTTTTCGATGCCCTAAGATCGGAAGTTGCCTATCACGGTGTAAAGGTCCAGGTGATTGTGCCCGGCGTCGTTCGCACCGGTGCGGTTGCAAATGCTCTGACGGGCAGTGGCGAACCGATTGGCGCCGAAAATGGCGTCATGGAGGGCGGACTCGCTGTCGCAGAGGCAATCGACCTTATTATGGCGGGGCTGATTCAGGGGAGAGATGAAATTGAGGCGGCTGTTGCGGCAGAAACGCAGATGTTGAAGATGAACAGAGACGATCCGGTCGCTGTTTTTCGCGCGCTTGAGAACTCGGCTGAACAAGAACTGTACAGTTCTTGATCGCCACCACTTGGGTACCGAGGATGGCTTGGCGGTCCTGCATCGCTAAGTGCTTTATGGTGAAAATTGTCGCCACCCGAGCAGTCGAACGTTTGAATACCCTTAATACTCAGGAGGTGACCTATCGTTCGTTTATCCGAACTGCATGAGGTAGAGGCCGCACATATGTTGCATGTGACCTCAGGGATGCGCGCACAAACCCCTGCACCGTGGATCACTCCGAAACCGTTACGTGAATCGAAAGTCGCACTCATCTCCACTGCGGGCCTGCATCGACGTACTGATGAACCCTTCAGACCGGGTGCAATCGATTATCGACTCCTACCGGGTGATGTCGATTTCGCCGATCTCGTCGCATCGCATGTAAGCAGCAATTTTGATCGCAGTGCGTTTCAACAAGACCCAAACATTTGGTTCCCACTGGACCGACTGCGGGAAATGGTCGCTGCAGGGGAAGTCGGAGCGGTAGGAAACTGGCATTACACCTTTATGGGCGCGCAACTTGATCACAATGCGTTGCGCGAGGCGGGTGAAGAAGTTGGCCGCTTGTTGGCCGCTGACGAGGTTGATTTAGCGCTGTTGATTCCAGTCTGACCCGTTTGTACGGGTGCCGTTGGCGCCCTAGCAAATTTCATCGAACGGGCCGGTGTCGCCACCGTAGGTATCAGTCTGATTCGCGAACAGAGCGAAGCCGTGCGTCCACCTCGCGCACTGTGGGTGCCTTTCGCATTAGGACGGCCGCTTGGCAGTGCTGATGACCCGGAGTTTCAAAAAAATGTCATGCGCGCTGCGTTCGACATGCTCGAAACCGTTTCGGAGCCTACGATCAGAGACTATTGGATCGAAGCACCGAGTGAGGCGGCAGCGGAAGATTGGGTCTGTCCTGTCAGTTTTGCGCCGATTAAGGACGGCACGCACACAGCCAGACTAGTGGCCGAAGTGGCGCGCCTTGCGCCATGGTCTTCTGAAACTCGCGCAACTCGAGGAGGGCGGACACTGTTTGGTGCCAGTGGTGTTGCCGCCGATGACATCGAGACTGTGGCCAAGGCGCTTGGAACGCTCGCTGATGATGGCGATATGACCGCCGCGCCCGACCTCGGCGTGACATGGAAATTCTCCATGCCCTTCTTGGTCCGGCATCTGGCAGACGATATGCGGACGTTTTATCACGAGGCCATAGCGGCGCAGCCAGGACCGGGCGCGCCCAACCATGAAGCCTTAACCACTTGGATATTCGGTGCCGATGGCCAAGCCGGAACGGCGCTTGGCGATGCTCTGTTAGCCATCGCAGAACATCTGAGTGCCGATAAACGCCTCGTCTCCTTGCTGGTTCGAGGTTGGATGATCCCCGAGGGGTACTTTCGTGGGGGCAACGCGTTCCCGACCGCAGAGGAGTTCGAAGCGGATCAGGGTGGCTCGACTAGCCTGTCCGAATGGTTCAGCGCCGATGCGCCAGAACGCTAGATCCATGCTCAGAAATTGAGGTCTGCGGTCGAACAGACTCTAACCAATAATGTCTGCTTATCGCTCAATAGCCAACTGTTATTAGACTCCGCCCGTTCGTTAACTGAAAGTTGAGACCACTCTTGCAAAGGAAATCGGAGAGGGTGCCCGAATGGGCCTACAAAACCGCGAGGGTCGAGGGAGACGGTCGCATGCCAGCGGCCGATGAGAATCTGAAACACGGAGGGCTTTATGAAAGACAGGAATGTGTGGGAACGTATATTGCGTCCTGCAAGTTTAATTGGATCATTAATACTTGCTTCTGCTGCGATGGCCGAAGAGACAGACGACGGTGCCAACAGAATTGAAGAAGTCATCGTCACGGCAACCAAGAGATCGGAGAACCTGAGCGAGATTCCAATGACTATTTCAGTCCTTGGACAAGATGACATCGAAGTGCAAGGAATCAACGATGCCGGCGACATTGCACGCCGCATTCCGGGTTTGGTGCACAACCAAGCGGGTAAGAACTTGGTTCCCAACTTTTCACTACGCGGTATCGCGGTCACGACCAACCCAGAGATTGTCAATACGCCGGTTTCAACCTACTTGGATGATTTCCCAATCACCAGTTCCAACAGCTCAACCAACCCAGAGCCAAATCTTTATGACGTGGAACGAGTAGAGGTTCTAAAGGGACCTCAAGGTACCCTTTACGGCTCTGGAACATTGGGCGGCATCGTGCGCGTCGTGACGAACAAAGCCGATCCGAGCGCTTTTGATTACTCACTTAGCACAGATTTTGGATCAACCAGTGGTGCATTGCGCCAGCGCTATAACGGTATGGTGAATATTCCGCTACAGGAAAATTTGGCGCTGCGACTGGTGGGTTATCTGCGCGATGAAGAAGGTTGGGTGAACAATGCAGGCACCGGTATTGACGGCGCTGATCAGTTGGATGAAAGCGGCCTTAGGGCGTCCTTACGCTGGGATGCAAGCGAGCAATTTACCGCAACCCTCAACTACGTGATGCAGGAGAGTGAGCCGGAAGACGTTGCTTTGTCATTTGACCCAGAAGAAATCGGTGTTTCGAGATCGTTCAAACCACAATATTCGTCGACCGAGTTAAATGCCTACAACCTCACGCTGGAATACGAATTTGACAGCGCCATGTTAACGTCGTCCACGAACTATTTTAAAACGTATAGCAAACAAGAAAATGACTTAAGTGGCATTCTAGCGGCGACGCCGTTCGGCTTCCCGTGGGGCATGATTCGTGATGATGACCACGAGAACCTGATCCAAGAACTTCGTTTGGTTTCTACGGGCGACTCGAAATTCAGTTGGGTAGTTGGGGCATACTATGCCAATAGAGAGACCGACTACGGTCAAGTGCATACGACAACTCCAGAACTCGCAGCGAGCCGAGGTCTTACCGGCTTTCTGACCAACCCATCGATTAGCACAACGGACCCGGTATTCATCGACGCAACAAAGCGCGTCAACATCGATAGGGAAACGGCGTTCTTTGGCGAAATTGGTTACCAGCTTACCGAAGACCTTAAGTTTACCTTGGGTGCGCGTACTGGCGAAACCGAGGTGGAAGACACGCGTTTCGCTGAGGGTATCGAAGGCATAAGCCCAATGATTCAGACCAACCTGAGGTGGTTTCTGGGGCAGGCTGGAGCGGCGCCTGTGTTGGATGAGTACGAACTGGGTGTAACCGTCGAGCCAGCAATGCGCCCCTATGGCGAGCTGCAAGACGACGGCACTTATACGAATCAGGTTTGGGCAGTGCAGAAAGACTACAGCACGTTTAAGGCTGCGCTTGCTTGGCAAGCGAATGAAAACATGAATCTTTATGCCATGGTGGCAAAAGGTTTTCGAGGACCGCAAATCAATGGTTCAGCCACGACCAATGGGGGTGTCAGTTCCGTCGACCCAACAGACTTTGTGATTCAACCTTCAAGCGATTCAGATTCGCTCTTCAACTACGAAATCGGTATGAAAGCCAAGTGGCTGGATGGTCGTCTCGAAACCAACATCACAGCCTACTTGTTGGCATGGGAAGACATGCAGCAACAGACGGTACGTACTTCTGACGCGGCGTCGTTCGTAAGTAATGCGGGAGAAGCCGAAACCAAGGGTTTGGAGATAGAAATCCAAGCATTGCTCACCGACAAGATAGATATGGGGCTGGCCATCTCAACCTTAGATGCACACTTGACCAAGATGTCGGCGGCTGAAGTAGCTTTGACTGGGTATCAAATTGGCGTTTCGGATCAGTTGTCCGCGCCAGAATTTACCGCATCGGGGCACATTCAGTACACGACACCGGTATTTGATGGCAACGACCTGTACGCTCGTGCTGACGTGCAATATGTCGGTGGTGATCCTAATAAGTCAGGGGTCCAAGCCGGCAAGCCTGGCGTGATTGATCCAAATGCGGTGGATACCGAGAGCTACGAAAACGTTAATGTAAGCGTTGGTCTGACATCGCAACAATGGACTGCAGCGCTGTACGCCGAAAACCTTCTGGACAACGACAATTTGATGTACATCTATCCAGCGGTGTTCTTGGGCTCTCGCTATGGCACGTTGCGACCTCGAACCGTAGGTCTGCGGTTGAGCTACCGACTGTAATACAACGCTATCGAGTAGGTGTTTTGGCGCTCATGGCATGGGCCAAGCGCTAAAACGTAGCATCCGCTCAGTGTACCGCACCCTGCGACACACTGAGCGCGCTAGATACCTCCGGTATCGATGGCTTTCCCTTCAAAAATGCACCTTGGAAGCGCCAAAGCAGGAATACTGGCGGCCCATAGTGTACCCGGAAGCCTTCTCGCAGGCGGATTCATAGCATCGAATCATTGCGATCTTTCGCCTTATAACGAACTGTCGAACGCTCCACACCGATAAGCCCGCAGCCTTGGCCACTGACGCTTGCATCCCGCCGAACTTCGACTTCCAAGTGGACAAAGTGCCTTCTGCAAATCCGTGTTTACGGGACACCTCTGTCGCCGACACACCGGTTTCGTGCTCTTTCAAGATGCCGATGATCAGTTCTTCGGTGCATCGTTTTCTCTCCCATGGGGACCTCCCTTGGGTCTACTTTATCGGAAAATCCCATTTTGATGTGGGCCATCATTGAGCAAGATGTTGCCAGAGTGAAGCATGCGAGGGATCCACGAGGATTAATGGAAATCGGTCGAGACATGGAGAAAACGGTTCTGGCCAGAGCGGTGAAATAGCATGCGCCATCGCGTGCTCCTGCACGGTCCGAAAATCGTAGCCTTCGCCTAAGGCCAGGGCACTGATGCGCTGTTTGTGCACAAATCTGAGGCATCTCAAAAGCGCCGCCACCCCTGTCAATCTGAACACAGAGACGCACGGTTATTTTTAGTGGTTTGGGGTAACAGAGGAGTACGAAGGCACTATTTTCTGCACATTTCGCAGATACCTAAAGACGCCAAGCCAGTCGAAAAAGCACTTAAGACGGCAGGTCATGTGCTGGTCAGCGCTTTGTTTACTCGTGTAGCCTGTGGCAAGCGCAAGGCAATTTGAGGAGGAGCAATGAGCGATTTACTTTATGAGGTTACCGACCATGTTGGCGTGATTACTCTGAACCGGCCAGATGCCATGAATTCCTTGACCTATCAGCTGTACGCCGATCTGGAAGACACCGTGCGTAGCAGTCAGGCCCGAGTCTTGGTAATTACCGGCAACGGGCGGGCGTTCTGCGCCGGTGACGATATGAAACAAATTCTTGGCAGCGGCAAACCGGCGCCTGCCGAATTTCGTGATCGAGCGAAAAAAACGGGTGGCCTTACGCCTGCAGCAGATGCCCTACTGCATACCGATATTCCAGTGATTGCGGCCATTAATGGCCCGGCGGTAGGGTGGGGTATGGAGCTTGCGCTGATGGCGGACATTCGCGTGGCCTCCGAGCGCGCCAAGTTTGGCGAGCTGTTTGTGGTGCGTGGGCTGTGCTGCGATGCGCCGGGCCTTGGGCGTTTGGCCCAGTTAGTGGGCAGGGAAACCGCAGCCGAGCTGCTGTTTACGGGCGATGTGATCGACGCCCAACAAGCTAAAACGTTGGGTTTAGTCGGCCGCACGGTCCTCCACAATGATTTGCTGCCTACGGCTATGCAGATTGCCCGTAAAATTGCTCGTAACCCTCCTTTGGCAGTGCAGGCCTTGAAGGCCGGTCTGCGTCGTACAACCGAACCTGATTGGCGTGACACGGGTCGCTGGGCGATTGAGCAGATTACGCGATTGCGTGGTACCGAAGACTCCAAAGAGGGTGTCGCAGCCTTTCTGGAAAAACGCGAACCGGTATATCAAGGTCGTTAAGACGGTGTAGCGCTGCCGTACGCGGGTTTAGCGCCTAAGCCCATTTTCGATAGTTTGGTAGCAGGTGCAGAAGTTTGCGAGAGGGAGCGGTGCGAGGTCGCGGATTTGCCAGCCATCGTTCAATAATACGCTGAGCAGCAAATATCAAATTTTTTTCAGTCTCTTAGTGGGTACAATCGACTCTAGGGCTTTTCATGCCGATGCCACAAATACTTATTAACAAAAACATCAGGATGACTCACATGCGCAACGACGCTGAACTCCTCGATCACATACTTGAACACGTTGATAACGGCACAACCGACCTAGGTGATGAAGAGTGGTTCGAACCTGTTGAGAATTATGCTTCACAAGCCCGCTGCGATGCCGAGCGACGGCTTATGCGGCGACTACCGATTCCTTTTTGCCCCGTTGCGGCGCTGCCGGGGCCGGGGTCCTATGTCGCGCGCAATTTGGCTGGCGTGCCTATTGTCGTCGTTCGGGACCAGCAAGGTACCATCCGCGCGTTTCGCAACGCCTGCCGTCACCGCGGTATGCAATTAGCGGATGGCACGGGGTGCACGAAAATTTTTCGTTGTAAGTACCATGGTTGGGCCTATCGACTCGATGGCAGGTTGGAATATGTACCCCATGAACACGGTTTCCCTGACCTCGATAAAGACAGCAACGGTTTGGTGCCCGTACACTCGGTTGATATCCAAAGTGGTTTAGTCTTCGTTACGCAGGATGAACCCGTTGGGCTCGGTGCATTGGAATCTTTGCAAGATCTGTTGACCGATGACCAAGTGATCTTTGAGTCAGAGGAAAAGGTCGAAGAAACCAATTGGAAGTTAACAGCGGAAGGAACGTTAGAGGGCTATCACATCAAGCCCACGCATCCGCAATCATTCTTTCCCTATGGCTATGACAACTTAAACGTTGTCGAAATGCAGGGGCCAAATTCCCGCGTCTGTTATCCCTTCAGGCGCATTGAAAAATTACGTGATGCGCCCCGGGAGAACCTGTGTCTGGATCGCATGGTCACACTGGTAAACCGTATTTTCCCGTTCACTTCGGTTACCCGTCTGGCGCAACACTATGCTGTGAGCTTTGCCGAGCCTGAATCGCCGACACGCACTCGCTATTTCAACTATCGGCTGACGCTTCCGACGGTTGATGGCAATGGGCCCTCAGATGACGCCTTAGCACGTGCTAAAAAAGACGTGGCGTTTCTATCCGACACTGGTGACAAAGAAGATGCAAAGGTCGTAAGCGATATTCAGGCGGCGATAGGTTCTGGCGCAAATACGCATTACCGATTCGGTCGGTTTGAGTCGGCGATTGGTCATCTGCACAAGAATTTGGCAGTGTATTTGGCGCGGCTGCAAAGTCACGAAGGTAATGTCCCTAGGGCAGAACATAGGGCCGCGTCAGAAGAGACTCTGATAGACACCAGACTTGCATAGCAGATATCAAAAGGTTTTCTCCACCACCACCGTGTCTGCGGTGACGACGGGTTGAAGCCTCTGCAGTTTTTTTGCCAGACTCTTTCCCAATACGTTCTCAGCGTAGTCTGCGCTAAACACAACTCGTCACTTTGTTAGCCGATTTCTGGCATAGCCCATTGATGGGTGTCGATCTTGAATGGTGCCCGGAGCC
>JAACDW010000178.1 GCA_009936775.1 Pseudomonadota bacterium | reverse complement strand
TGGTATGCCAACACCTTCGTGCGCCAACTGCGGGCCGATGGTTATCGCACCGCGCTGCTGGGTAAATCGCACTTGCAGCACGGTATGAGCCGCAATGCGGTAGTAGATTTTCGGGGCGCAGGGGCGGTGCTAGTTTCTCAACCTGAGGGCTGGGATGAACTCGAACACTTTGAGCGATATGTCGATGGGCTGCCTGAAGATCCCAGCGACTTTTACGGTTTTGAGCGTATCGAATTCTGCATCGATCATGGCGCTCGGGTAACAGGTCACCATTTACAGTGGGCGCTGCAGCAGGGCGCCGACAAAGCGCAATTGCTGACAGATTACAATGATGCCGCGCCGGGCAGCCGACGCAGCGATGAATGGTGGCAGATTTACCAAGCTCCCTACGATGAGAAATTTCATTCCACGCGCTATGTGACTGAGCGCACCAAGGCATTTATTCAAGACTGCAGCGCCAATTGCGAACCCTGGATGGCTCTGTGCTCCTTTCCTGACCCGCATCACCCGGTGTCTCCGCCAGCACCTTGGTTTGACCGACACAGACCAGAACACATGCCGTTGCCAGCAAGCCGTCATGATCCCCTGACTGACGCCCCAGAGCACCTGCGGCTGTTTCAAAACATACATCCAGCAGATCAGCGCAACTGGGTAGCCCCCTGCGGATACGGCAACGATCAGTTGCTTGCGCAGGCAATTGCCGCCACCTACGGCATGATCGAAATGGTCGATGCCGGGGTAGGGGAACTACTGCAGCAGTTGCATGACCTCGGGCTGCGTGATGATACGATCATCGTCTTTACCAGCGATCACGGCGACATGATGGGCGATCATGGCCTTTTTCTAAAAGGCTTTATGCATTATCGCGGCACCCTGCAGGTACCCTTACTTATCGACGCACCGAATCTACCTGCCCAGCGCACTCACGGGCTGGCCTCGAGCATCGACATTGCGCCGACGCTTTTGCAGCTCTGCAATTTGCGCAGCTATGAGGGCATTCAAGGCCACAGCCTGCTGCCAATGCTCCAAACCACAGATGCTAGAGTGCGCGATTATGTGCTGGTTGAGGACGACATCGCTACGGTAACGGCAAAGCTGACGCCAATTCCCGCCAAAACCCGTACCGTCATTACCGAGCAGTACCGATACACGCGTAACGTCAAGGGTGAGGAGCAGCTCTTCGACTTATTGGCTGATGCCGATGAAATGCAGGATCTAACCGCCCAGCCGCACCCGGCCCGAGGGGCCATGATCGAGGTTTGAACCGATGCGTTAATTGCCGCTGATGATGCCGCTCGGGGAGCACCGACCGAGGCCGGATAAGCGCAAGCCTACGAGCAGGCACAACTGCTAGCCCTCGGCGAAAGGAATCCCAATGGAATAGGAGGAAGGCCATGAGCGAAGAGCAAGACAAACCACAGGATGAGTACACGCCTCCTGCGGTCTGGGTTTGGGATTCTGAGAACGGCGGGCGCTTTAGTGCCATTAACCGGCCTATTGCAGGTGCAACCCACGCACAGGAGTTGCCTCGTGGCGACAATCCGCTGCAGCTGTATTCGCTGGCAACCCCCAATGGCGTGAAGGTAACCGTGCTGCTAGAAGAGTTGTTAGATTTAGGCCACAGCGGTGCTGAGTACGACGCGTATACAATAAACATTGGCAAGGGCGAACAGTTCGGTAGCGGCTTTGTCGAGATCAATCCGAACTCAAAAATTCCCGCATTACTGGACCTGAGCACAGCGCATCCGACCCGGGTCTTCGAGTCCGGCGCCATCATGGTGTATCTGGCGGAAAAGTTTGGGGCCCTGCTGCCGACGGAACCCTCGGCCCGAGCGGAATGTCTGTCTTGGGTGTTCTGGCAAATGGGCAGCGCACCATACTTGGGCGGCGGTTTCGGACACTTTTACGCCTACGCTCCATACAAAATGCGCTATCCCATTGATCGCTTCAGCATGGAAGTGAAGCGTCAGTTGGATGTGCTAAATCGCACCCTGGCCGAGCGCGAATACCTGTGTGGCGATGAATACACGATCGCCGATATTGCCAACTACGCTTGGTATGGCCAGTTGGTTATCAACACGTTGTACAGCGCTCAGGAGTTTCTCGAGGTAGCCTCATATACCCATGTTGTTCGTTGGGCAACGCAGCTTCAGGCGCGAGAAGCAGTAGAGCGGGGCCGGCGCGTTAATCGACCTTGGGGGCCGGAAGAAACACAAGTTGTTGAGCGTCATAGCGCTGCGGATTTCAAATAACCGTTAAGACCGAGAGTTCAAGGCAATGCGATAGGCCTGCATATCCCAGTCGGGCCAGCGTATCTGGCATTGCTGCAAGGTTAGCTCGGTCCAGAAGGCATCACCGGGTAGCGGAATGCCAAGGTAGCCGAGCTGACTCGGGCTGGCGTTGTTAATAACAGTCTGCCACGGCCGTTCAGAACCGCTCTGCCACACATGAAAACCGATATTGGCATTGTCCGCACGCTTGTAGCTTACCGTCATGGTATAGCGCAGACCTTGGGCTTCGATCATGTTGGTACCGCGATGAAAGGTATCGATGCTATAGGCGACAATGGAGCCAGCGGGTGCAGCTGCCGAGCGCTGCTTGGCTTTTAGATCCAGTTGCTGCTCCGCAGGCGCGGTAATGGCACGAGGCCCTAAAATCAGGTCGGCTGCGGGTTTGGGCACATAGTGCATGGCACCCAATGGGTCGGTCACATCAGAAATATAAATGATGAAATTCACCGTGCGGGCACTGGCATCTTCGGCTGGCACGGTGAGCGTATGATTGCCGTAATCGCAGTGAAACGGCTGGTCATAATCTGCCTCGCCGGTGAACTTTGCCCATGTATGTGACTGATAAAGCTGAATTTTTTCAGTGCCTAGCAGGGCGGCCGCAAGGCTCGTTAGTGCAGGGTGCAGCGACAGCAGATTCATCTCTGCACTGCCGTCATAGGGCAGGGCATCGATGTTCATAAACTGCTTAGAGTGAAATAAACCCGCTGGTGCGCCGGTATCTACCCGCAACGATTGACCGTCGCCACGACCAGCGTAGCCGTACAGACGCTCATAGTCTGCGCGCACCGGCGCGATTTCCGCGGCGTTAAAAAAGTTTGGTATCACCAGTGCACCGTCGTGGTGCCAGGCCTCAATGTCATGTTGTTGGTAGCGTTGTTGCATCATGCTGTAAATGGCTTGTTAAGGTGGTTATTTGCCCGCGTCAATATCTGCCTGTACCTCGCGTAATTTTTCCTCGGTCAGTGGGTAGAGCCAAAGCATAGGCACCGCTACAAATTTAAATAAGGCCGGCACGATAGAGTACAGGCAAGCCAGCCAAATTAGCGAATAGTCACTGTTCGGATTTGTCATGGGGTCTGCCAGCGAGTTAAAGCCGACGATGGTGGCCGCCGTAGTGCCAACCACCAGTCCCAGGGCATAGGCGAGTTTGCGCGTCATCGTCCAAATACTGAAGTAGGCGCCGCCCTGTCGCTTACCCGTACGAGCGCTATCCAGATCAATCACATCTGCGGCCATGGCATAGGGCAAAGCGCTCAGCGCACCGATAGCGCTACCCTTGAGGCACATAACGCCGATGAAAAAGGCGAACTTGCCTGTAGGAATACCCTCGAACTGGGCGTTCATACCTGCAAGCCATGAGTCCGGTAGAAACGATAGCGTGCGTTCTAGTGCGAAGGTTTCGAACCATGCCTGTGGCGCCATAGCAATCACCGGAATAAAGCACGACCAAAAGGCGTACCAAAAAATAGCCACCATGGTGGCTCGATGCTTGCCAATTTTGGCAGACAGCTTAAACCACAGCGGGATGGCGACAATTTGCGAGATAAAATATGGCGCGAGATAAAATCCGTATAGGTCACCAGCCAGCAGCACGTGTTTAACAAAGAAAAAGCTCAACGAGTTGGTCATAGCAGAGCCAATTGTTGAGAACAAAAAGATAATAACCAAGCCCCGATATGGCTCGTTGGACCAGACATAGCGAAAACTCTCGCGTAGCGACAAACGCGACGTATTGGCTTCTTTGACCGGATGCTCGGGCACCGCATAAAGCATGTTGAACACCAACACAGGCATGATGAACATCAGTGCAATGGTCAGAAAGTACACATTGTCGGTCGGTTTGGTGTAGCCCCAAAAAACGATGATCGCCGGACACATGGCGCCTATCAACGACCCGGATACGGTAAAGGCCTCTTTCCAGCTCATGACCAAGGTGCGTTCGTTATAACCCTGCGCAAGCTCCGCACCCCAAGCCGAGTAAGGCACATCCTTGATGGTCGCGCCCACATACATAATCACCAGCACGCCGAGCAAATAGGGGTAGCCAGTATTAAATGTCATACCCAGCCAAGTGACCTCAGTGAACTCGATAGGCGGTATCCATAGCAGCCAAACCCCGAGCATAAAAATAGGCATACCAATCAGCACGAAGGGTTTGCGGCGGCCCCAGCGGGTGCGCACACGGTCGGATAAAAATCCGATTACAGGATCGGTGATGCCATCAAATATCCTCGACAGCGCCAGCATCAAGCCAACAAAGGCGAGGCTCAAACCAAAGCCTGCCGAGTCTGCGTAAACTGGCGTGAGATAAACCGCCAGCGGCAGAGAGACCATGGACAAAGGCATTGACGGAGCGCCATAGGAGGCCAACTGATACGTGTTCAGTGACTTTTGGACTGATGGGTTATTCTCTGACATAGGTTTGGGTGCTTGTGTTGGCAACTGCGGTGATTTGATTCGGTCTTTGAGTCAACGTCTTTGATTTTTTGTTCGACCCGACTACTTACTTGCCCGCGAACGAACTTTCGTCAGGGGAATGAGTTCGGCGTTCTCGCCAATAAGGTAATCCGGTAGGGCCACATCGACGTTACCAAAAGCCACGCGCTGTTCGGGTACCTTGGTGCCATTCACATTGCCCAGGGTGCCATAGGTTCTCAGGCCTAGCCGCGCCCGTAGCTGAGGGCTGGCGTTTTCAAGCACGTCGTGGCTCGTCGCTGCCAAGGCATTTTCCTGCTGGCGTAACCAAGGTACGGAGCAAAATACCGAAAGGGCACGGCGACGGTGGCCTAGGTGATTGATTCCAGTGGCGTGCCAGAGCCTGCCTTCAAAAGCGAACAAGCTGCCTGCCGGCGCGGTTATCTGCAGGCCGTCCTCGGCAGACGGCGGCTCAATGCGATGTTGCAACGGCCAACGATGGCTGCCGGGAAATACGACGGTACTACCGCGCTCTGGCGTAAAGTCGTCGAGCAAGTAAAAAAGATTGAGCAGTGCCGGCTGTTCTAAACTGGCGGGCACTTGACCCTGATCGCGATGTACCAATTCCACACGTTCGGTAGTGCCCACAAACAGATGCGCGGTTAGAGATGAGAGCAGCCAGCTTTTGCCAAGGGCAAATGTGGCTAGCGTATTGGTTTCTTTGCGGGTCACAAAGTCCAGATAGTGTTGGCCCTTGTTGACCAAATTTGGGATGACAATTTTATTGCTGACGCCTCGATCTGGCAGCAATTCGCCGAGGCTTTGTTCAGCCTCATACTGCTGCTCGAATTTGTCTCGCAGCAGGTGCAGTTCGTGTTTTTTGAGTACGTCGGTCCAAATACAGCAACCGTTGTGATGCAGATCACTACAGGCTTGCTCGGCGTTCGAAGTGGGCTGGGGTAGTGCCAGCACCTGTGGCTGTGTCAGTACAGGTGCGGGTTCGTAAGTCGACGTCGGGCTTACCATTGGTTGTAGCGGACCATTTGCCCGACAGCGCGGCGGCGAATGCTGCCATGGCCGCCCAGTATCGGATAGCCAATGGGAATGTGGGCACAGGTGTACCAATCCTCTGGCATGCCTAATAGCTTTTTTACTGCCGCTTCTTCGTAACACAGCAGGGTAGTGATCACGCAGCCCAAACCCTCGTTGCGGCAGGCCAGTAAAAAATTTTGAACCGCTGGGTAGACCGAGCCGCCGCCTACGACGCTGGGTCGATCGAGGTCGCTATCGGTAATGGCCATTAATTTAGGATTGAAACAAAAGACTGCTATCAGCGGCGCTTCATGCATGTGCTCGGCAAGGTAGTTGCCAGCGTCTAATGCCTTAACACTGGATGCCTTGGCGTCTTCTGGCATGGTCCCGAGCCGGGCCACATAACCGGGCACATAGGCGTCCCAATGCGGCTTGTATAAATCTTGAAGGGCCTGTTTTTTGTCCTGATCGGTTAGCGCGACAATCCGCCACGGCTGGGTGTTGCCGCCGGTGGGCGCCCAAGTCGCTGCGGTTAAAACCCGCTCGACAACGTCCTGTGCTATTGGATCCGGGCGCAAACGCCGCACAGCACGCAAAGTGCTCATCGCATCATATAGGTCCATAAACTCTCCCCCCTCGGACCCAAACATGGCTTATTTGGGCGGGGATTTCTAGCTCTTTTCCCCACGATGTATACCATGCCTCATCGGCCATGATGCCAAACGTTAGGAATGCTCACATATGCGTTTTGCGCTAGTTGTAGTCATTATCAGTTTTACCGCACTGCTGCATGCACAGGCTGCGCAGAGCCCGGCGCAAGACACAACACTGCAGCCATTTGCGCCGGCAAAAATGGGCGCTGACGGGCGCTTTAGCAACGCCAATGGGCGTATGGATAAGGGCGGTCTGGCGGTACAGGTGCCCTTCATGCTGCGCCGCTTCGGCACCTATTTGCGCAGTGCGGACGGCGCGCCGGGGCTGATCCTGAACGACGGCGCGGCGCTACGCGCGAACGCCGACAACAGCAGTATGACGCCAACGGTCACATGGGTAGGCCACGCTACCTTGCTGGTACAAATGAGCGGTGTGACATTCTTGGTCGATCCGATTTGGTCCAACACGCCGAGTCCGGTGCCGCTGCTTGGGCCGAGTCGTTTCGTGCCGCCGGGTATTGCCCTAGCGGATATGCCAAATATCGACTTTGTGCTGGTGTCCCACAATCATTACGACCACTTGGACCTGCCAACCCTTGGTAAGCTGGCCGAGCGAAATTCACAGACCCAGTTTTTTGTTCCTGAGGGCAATGGAGCGCTGCTGCGAGGGGCCGGTGTCAGCAACGTTACTGAGCTCAATTGGGGGCAGCAGGTTAGGCTAGGACAGGTCGTTATCCATTGTTTACCAGCCCAACATTGGAGCAAGCGTAAGCTGACGGATACCAACAAGATGTTGTGGTCTTCATGGGCGGTAACCAGCGAGCAGCGACGCTTTTATCATGCCGGTGACACAGGCTACTTTGACGGCTTCAAAGTCATCGGCGAGCACCTTGGGCCTTTCGACCTAGCTGCCGTACCCATCGGTGCCTACGCGCCCAGGGCCATGATGCGAGCTTCACATATGAACCCAGAGGAGGCCATCACGGCGGCGCTAGATCTGCGTGCGCAAGTAGCGCTGGCCGTGCACTTTGGTACCTTCGATCTGTCCGATGAACCGTTACAGCAACCACCGAAGCGGTTTATGCGGGCCGCCAAGGCGCAAGATTTGACAACTCCTGATGCCTGGGTGCTAAAAATTGGTGAAACTCGGACGTTTTAGGCCCAAGCCCAAAGTACAAGCATAAGCACAAGTGCAGCACGGTCATTTGGGCTTAAAGAAAACTCACCGATCTGCCGACTAAAGAGACGCAGACAGAAGTGAGAGACCAGGCCAGGGCGAGTACGCGTGCGCTGAGCGACACTTAACTTTGATACACAGAGTGACCCTTACCCCAATGAATGCAATTTCAACCCGAAACGGAGCGTCATTGGCCTCGAGCGTGTTGGTGCAGCCAAGCACGCAGTTCGGGAGGCCGCGCCAGTTATTGTTAACGGCAATTTTCGTCTGCCTACAGGTAGCAATGCCTGCGCGGCTGATGGCTCAGGATTTGCTGGAAGCCAACGATGCCTTTGACCGCGGTGAATTCGTAACAGCCAAGGAGGTTTACGAAGATCTGGCAGCTGATGGCGACGCCGAAGCGCAATACAGACTCGGCCTGATGTATGCGCAAGGCCTCGGCACCGACGCAGATTCTCGCGCCGCGAGCACTTGGTTCCAGCAGGCTGCCGCGCAGCAATCGTCACCGGCACTGGCCGCATTGGGTCAGCTCTACCTGACCGGACAAGGCGTTATTCAAGACTTCAAAGAGTCTTTGCGTTTGAACGAACAGGCGGCGCAGCTGGGTTACGCACCCGCCCAGCATAGCCTTGGGGTGGCGTATGCCAATGGCGTGGGTACCTTTCGAGACCCGATAAAGGCCCATATGTGGTTCAACATCGCTTCAGCCAATGGCTATCCAGCAGCAGTCGGCAGCCGTCAGCGCTTGGCATCCTCCATGGCCCAAAGTGAGGTCTTGCGAGCGCAAGACCGCGCCAAGCAGTGCATGCAAAAGCAATATACAAACTGCTAAACCACCGTTAATCCTGCCTACCGATGCGCGCAAGGCCACAACCTTTGTTAACCAAGCCTTATTTGTACGCCTGCAACAGGGTGTCTGTAGCGACTTAGTGGCATACTAGGTGACTGTCTCGCAGTGTCGTTTTAGCTTCGCGCGAGCCGTTTCAGTATCGATCTACAGGATGCGAAAATTATGTCTAATACCCATCAAGTGGTCATTGTTGGTGGCGGTTTTTCCGGTCTGCTGTGCGGCCATTTTCTGAAGCAAGCAGGAGTTGAAGACTTCCGTATTTTGGAAATGGGCGGGTCTTTGGGCGGCGTTTGGCAAAACGGCGGAGTCGGCGGCTATCCCGGCGCGGCATGCGACGTTCAATCTTATGCCTACCTGCCATTTCTGGACCGTATCGGTTTCATCCCTTCGAAAAAATACGTCAGTAAGCAGGAAATCGCGGCCTATACCGATCGCTTGGTCGAGTACTGCGGTCTGCAAGAGCATATTCAATTTGCGACCAAGGTGACTTCGGTAGATTACCAAGGTCCCGGGCGTTGGCAGATTAGTACTATGGACATGACTACCGGGGCGACGGGCCCGGTCTATGCGGCTGCCCATGTGGTCAGCGCGAATGGGCCTCTGTCGACGCCGCGTATGCCAGAAGTGCGGGGCATGGCCCAGTTCCAGGGCCCAACCTTCCATACCGCCCGATGGGATTACCGTGTTGATCTGAAGGGTAAGCGAGTTGGAATTATTGGCACCGGAGCCTCCGCTGCTCAGGTCATTACCAGTATCGCTGATGAAGTCGAAACCTTAACGGTCTTCCAGCGCTCGCCAACTTGGGCGCTGCCGCGTGACGATGAACCCACGCCACCAGAAATTGTCGAGGCATTTCAACGCGGCGGCTACAGCGAAAGCCTGCGCCATGTCGATTGGAAAAACGGTACGCCGCGAGACACCGACTTGCCGTGGACTTTCGACTCCCTGCACGACAAAGAATCTAACGCCAAGCTTTGCGCCGTTATTGCCAAGCGAATTAAGGCCGACGTAGCGGATGCGGAACTTGCGGATTTGCTCACGCCGGATTATCCATTTTTTTGCAAGCGGGTGCTGTTTATCGACGACTACTACACAACCTTTAACAAGGCCAATGTAACCTTGGTTAATGATCCCGGTGGCGTTGTGGCCGTCACTGAAACAGGGGTGGAGATGGCCAATGGTGACTGCCACGATGTGGATATTTTGATCTACGCCACTGGCTTCGATAGCAATCATATTGCCTTTGCCGTCGCTGGCCGCGACGGCGTCACCCTAGCAGACCAGTACGGGGCAAATGCCGACAACAACTGGCAGATGACTCGGCCCCAGTCGTTGTGGGGAATTCATGTGGCCAACCTGCCGAACTTTTATCTCATGATCGGCCCCCAAAGCCTGAATCCTGTCACCAATGTGACACTGCTATGCGAGGAACAGGCTAAGTACATTGCATCGCTGATTGGGCGCATGCAGGAAAACGACGAGATTGAGGTGGAGCCTACCCCTGCTGCCGTTACCGCTTGGACCCAGCGCTGCAATGCCAGCGCCGAAAATAAGGTTTGGATGCGCTGTAACAACTGGTACATGAAAAGTACCAAGAGTGATGTGGAGGCGGGCCGCGAACGTTCTCTAGGTATGTGGATGGAAAGCTACGAAACGTATTTACAGCATCTGCTCGGCGGCGCTGGCGGGGAAGCCGAAACGCTTCTGCGTTTCAAGCAAGGCTAAGGGTCACTGCCGCACGCCGCGGCGGCGCATTTGACCTTGGGAGCAACGCGGCGTTGGCCTCGCACGATGATTGTTTCTATGTGTGTAGCGCGGTCGCAAACCGCATCAGGCAGTTCTACCACGGTCTCCGCAAGGTCTGGCTGCGCCGCAGAGAATGGGTGCCAGCGATAATTGTCGCGGCGCCATGGGCGCATAAAACCGTGATCGTCGGTTTGATAGGTGCGCACAAACAGGGTTTTCTCTGGGTGCCCAGCGAGGTCACCGAACACGACAGAGTAGCGCATTTCTTTTCCGAAAACCCCGATGGCGCAGACCACATCCTGCAAATACACACCGGCATCAGATGTCGGAATTCGCGGGATTCGATAGATCACATCGGCAGGTTGGTTTGGCTTCGACAGTGGCAGTAGGGGGGTAATAATCCTCTGCGCGTTGGCCGGCGAGGCGGTACCAAGGGCGAGCAAGAGCATCGGTAGGGCAGCTACTGTGTGCGGGCCTGCGGTGAGCCGTGCTGACAGCCAAGATGGCGTGGCGATTTTGGTAAACGCTTTCATTGTTTTAGCAGCATCCTAAACGCGACACACCTGTTTAGCTTGCTGGCGCGGTAACAACGCTGGGTTGCAAATAGGCCGTCCAATCAAACTGGTGCGTCGCCATTATAGCCCTGTTCGAGGGTCTGCTGCGAGATCATCAGGTGTGATGTGCCGAGGTCGTTGCTGCCAGACGCCACTAGGTCCCCGCCGCTCAGGCTGCTGTGATCCGTGTATGCGAAAATTTGGGCGCGCACAGACTCGTCGGTGCCAGCGCCGAAGGCAACAGATAGGCGAGGGTGAGAAGCACTGTGTCTATCATTTTGCCTTGCCACCTGCCTTAGGGACTTCTGCTATCTGATATGCGCCGCAACGGCGCGGTGTAGAGTTGCGCGAGCTTAGAAAACCCCGGGGCGGGTTGCATACTTGGCAGACTAATGCGTTTCCTGTTTTAATCGCAACCTGATATTAAAAGTCAAGTGGAAGCTACGCGGATTCGTTTAATAAATGTGATGCAACTCACAATTTTGATCCAAATAGTCGCTTAATAGACGCAAAAATAAGAACAAAGAGAAGAAGCTGACCTTGATCACGATGTGGCTTGCTAAACTCCCATCACGCCCTGCGCCTCGTCAGGTCATTTGCTGATGGACCGCCTGGACGAATTACTTTCCGCGTTGGCCGGTCGTAGCCGCGAGGTGGCACTGCAGCCCAATGAATTTTTTGACTTCAATCTCAAGGATCAAGTGGTAGTAGTCATGCAGGGAGACCTGTTGATGATTGCGCCCAAGGATCCTAAGACGGGACGCTCGAAGCGCCATACCCTGAAAGCCAAGGATCCCTACGGTGTGGCCGAGGCCATCTCATCGAAAACCCCGGAATTTGACTGTACTGTGCAGACCGCAACACAGCTGCGAATCTTTGACGGTCAGGAGGTTAGAACCTACGCAAACAAGGCGAGCGTCTTTGCGCGCACGATTATTCGCTACAGCCTGAAAAGAATCTATGCGGACACTGATAAAGACCGCAAAGCCAGTATCGTTTTTGAAGACGACTTCATTTATGCCAATCGAGACGATTTGCGCAGCATGGAGGTGCCTCCGGAGTTGGTCCTTTTTAAAGCAGGAGCCGACGCCGACAAGATGTACTTCATTGAGAAGGGTGAGATCGCCATCAACTCCGAACAAAATCGGCTAATCGCCATGCTCGGTGCCGGGGAGTGCTTTGGTGAAGCGGTGTTGTTGGGCGAAAGTGCGCGCACAGCCGGAGCAGTCGTGGAGCAAGAAGCTGAATTGGTGGCCATCGACGGGGAATTTGCTCGCCGCGAGTTGGCTCTGGAACACCCGATAACCCAATTGGTAACTCTACTGGTGCTGCGACAAGTGGGACTTCTGAATCAGCTGCGTGGTCTGCGCTGACAAAAAAATCTCAGGCGGCGCTTGGCGGGTGTTCAAATTGCGCGTGCATCGCTGTATTTGCTGCTGAATCCGACGGCTCAGGTACAGCAGCGGTAGGATGGCCCCAATCGAGCCGATCTGTTCGGCCAAATTGCCGAGTTGCTTTAGTGTCAGTACCTCAGGGGTGGCAGGTCGTTGCTACCCCTGTTGCACTGGGGTTCCTGCTTTGCAGCTGCCATCTGGCTTCGTTCAGCGTGATGCCACAAGCTACAACAAACAGGCCATTAGTTTCATTTTTGCTGTTGTTATCGTCTGTGATTGCGCTTGCTTGCGCGTTGCGGCGAGGCCGCACGCAAGCAGGCAGCATGTCCTTGGTTAATTCTGCATGCGTGCTTGCTCATCCCAGCGAAAGCCAAGGCCACCGGCCTGCCAGACACCGGCGCCCAGCGGGCTGGGGGCATAGATATCCAAGTGCATAGGCAGCCCAAAGTCGGGCTTTAGTACGCTGACGCCGCGCACGGTACTACGATGCATGATGCGTAAACCTTGCTCGCTGGCTGATTTATGCGCAGCAGGTGCGGCGCGGTGCGCTACGGCTAAGTTATCGATGAACAGGCAGTCATTGGACGCATACTCGTACTCAATGGCATACCCCGATTGCAGCCCTGCATCGAGTAAGGCGCTGTATTGGCGACAAAGCTGCGTAAGTTCGGCCGCGCTGAGCAAACGAAAGCCCTCGCCGTCAGGTAGGGCCTCAATTACGCCCCCGGTCATGCCCAAGTGCAGCCATACACTCAGGCAGCCCGAGCGGGGGTGTCGGTGCACCAATGGGTGCACGATGCCAGAAGTGGCATTTACTGAAGACAGCCGCCGCCAATAGCGCTGCTGCTGCGGGGCGAGGGCGGCAAAGGCGACTCCTTGATGAGCAAACAGCGTGCCGCCGCCGCGTTCTGGGGCACGCACCATATGATAGCCCGCATGGGAGAAGGTATCGGCGTTGAAGCTGCCGTCGTTATGCCATTGAGGGCCGACGCCGAGAATGCCCTCGCGGCTATCGTTGGAGAGGCGGAAAACGTGTGGGTTCCCGTGCGGTGTCGCTGGATGCACACTGTGAGTGCTGTGCAAGGTTTTGCCACCCCACCAGCAGCTGGCGCGCAGGAAAGCATCGACGCTTAGCGGTGTGTCGCGCTCAAAAACGATGAAACCGCGCTCCGCCATGGTTTGCTCAAGGGCCTCTACAACTTTCGCCGGAGGGGCGGTAGCCTCTAGGTCTAAGTCACTTACCGTTGCCCCCAGAGGCTGCAGCTCGCGTAGCTTGGCGCCATAGGCCTGAATGATTGCAAGCCGATGCGGATCGATAGGCGGTACGCTATGCATTACTTGTTTCAACATGGCGCAGCGCATTTGTCAGGTGTGGCCGCCGCATTTTCCGTGACATGGCGTGCCGCCTGATCTTGCGCCATCCATTTTGAGAAGAACTGCCAAATCTCTCGACTGGCGTCGATATCCTGATTTTTGCCCATGCCCATTTGCACATAGGCAGCACGCTGGGGTGCACTCAAGGAGGAGTCTGCTGTGAAACCGGGCCAGTCGTGACCGCCATTAACGATTCGGTAAAACCAAATTTCGGCTGTGCCAGCGGTGGTGTTGTTTTTCGCCTTGGTGTGTTCTCTTTGCCAGTAGCGCTCAAAAATGACATGGCTGTCGTCTTGATTGGCCGGCCGGTGGGTATTGGCAATGGGACGTGACGCCATTTGCTCTAAGCCATATTGCCGCGTCCAAAAATCGATGATGTCGTCTTGGCTGAGATAGGCGCCCCAACCATCTGCGTTCTCGAGGTCGCCAGCATAGCGGGTAATAGGGTCATTGGTGCCGCTTATCGCCAGAATAGGAATGGCGCGAGACGGCCGACACTGGCTGAGCGCGTTTTGCATCATACAGCCTGCGACCGGCGCGATGGCGCGAAACAGCTCGCTGGCATGACAGGCCCGCAGGTAGCTCATCTCGCCACCATTGGATAGGCCGGTAGCAAACACACGGTTTGCATCGATGCCATGCAAGGCCTGTAGCTTGCCTGCCAGCGACACCACAAAGTCCACATCGTCGACCTTTTCTTGGCGGTGGAATGCGTAGCCGACATTGAAGAAAGTTTCGCCATTAGCGTCCTGAGAACCTTGAGGATAGGCCACGACAAAGCCAAACTCGTCCGCCAGTCGATTCATGTTGGAAGTTTGCATAACGTTCCTCGCATTGCTTGAGAAGCCGTGCATGACAACCACTAAGGCCGGAGTGGGTGAAAGAGTTTGGGGCACGTAGCTGAGATAGCTGCGCTGCAAGGGTTTACCTGCCACGCTTTGCATCAGAAAGTGTTCGCGTAATACCCCTTGTGTAACGCCCAGAGCGGGCCAGATCACAGCGGCAATGGCCAACAGCAAACCGTATCGCGTCATTTTAGTCTCCTCATAAACTTTTCCTGCAGCTTGCGGCAGGTTACATTTTTCCTCCCTAGTGCTGTCAAACTTGTGTCCCTTTGGCATTGATTTCTCATTGCAAGCAGCCTATTTTGCAGAAAACAATAACAACAAGGATTGCGCGTGAAATATTTTATTCTCTGCCTGCTGGCTTTTGCGAGCCTCGCTACCCAAGCCGACGATCATGCAAACGTTGCCAGCAGCGACGGTGCCTTCATCACCATGATGGTGCAAAGCGATGATCCAATGGCCTACATTGACGCGCTAAAATCTAACGCCGCCGTCTTCGAGGCCTCTGGCACCGACGCCGCAGGCTACTGTCTTACCCGTAGCGGCCACGATCATCCCGGCCAAATGTTCATTTGGAACGCCTTCAGCAGCCTCGAACTGGCAATGCAGGCGCCGCTAAAATACGACCCCATGTTGTCACCAGAGCAAGCCCTAACAGGGCTGCGCACGGTCAAATACGGTGTAACTTGGAAACCACTGAATCCCTTTAAGTTGGATCCCGGCTATGAGCGCATGCTCCGAGTAGAGGTGCCTGCCCAGCATATTGCTCAGTTTGTTGCAGGTATTGCTGCAGCGGAGCAGGGCGTACAAAGCGCCGGTCACGACATCAACCTCGGTGTGTTTGAGGGCATTGGCGGCGGCAAACATGAAGCCAATATTTTGCATGTTCGAGCGGTAGCTCAAGATGCAGCGTCGCTGGGCAAAGTCCTTGATGAATACTACGCGGGTGCCAGCTTTGGCGCGCCTTGGAACGAAGCGTTTGCCCTGGTCACCGAGGTGCGCAGCGACTACATGCAGGAATGCGCCCAACTCTTCGCAGCACAGTAATTGTTTGGCCCATAGCATTTCGTGGCAGCATGGCGATCGCGCGACTAGCGACGCGATGGCGCTTAAATTGACACTGTTACTTACCAATGCAATGCGAAGCTTGATGTGCAGCCACAATATGTGGCGGACAATAATAAGAGGAAAAACCATGAAAACTACCACAGCACTTGTGCTCAGCATGTTGTTGCTAATGGGCTGTGTTGACGATCAGGCCGGCGCCCCGAAGGCTAGCGCAGCACCAGCGGCTGGTACTGAAATGACCAGTGCGCAAAGTCCTGCCGAAGAGGCAATCGCTGCGGCAGACGACACCATGTTCGTTGAGTATGTTTGGCATAAGGAAGGCGAAAACTTCAGTCAGGAAGCCCTGCTAGAAAAGGTCCTCTATTGGAATCAACTGATCGACGCTGGCGAATACGAAATTAGCCGCGCCAACATTTTGTTCCCGCGCGAAGCCACTGAGAATTACGACTTTGTTTGGGTCATGGTCTGGCCCTCAGTGGCAGCTCGGAATGCCGGTTGGGCCTATTGGGCCGCAAACGACGAAGCCGCATGGCTGCAGGACGTTGAGGGCGTGTTCAGCTTCGATCCGGCTAACGCCTACCTGTTTGCCTCCGCAATTCAGCGTCAGCCAACGCTGCCGGCCGCAACCCGTGTCTTCGAAAATCAATTTAACTTTTGTACCTTCAACGAAGGTCAGGGGCCTGCACAACTCGCCGCATACCAGGCCGCCCACGTCGATTTTATACAGGGATATGAGGCGAGCGGTGGTCCAAGCGGTTACTGGTACACGATGCTCGAACCAACCTTCGAACCGGCAGCCCAGCGCCCAGACTTTGTCTGGTTGGATCTGTGGTCTAGTGCTGAGGAAAAAGCAGACGGTATGGAGTATTTTAGCGCCTCTGAGTTGGCGGCAGCGGCAGACGCTATGGCAACCTGCAACCGCGTGGGGTTTGCCGGGCTGAATATCCGCAGCTAGCGACACAGTGCGGGCAAAGTAAGCTGCCCTCAAGACACGTAGGGAAACGGCAGCTACGGCGGGTCGCCGCCAGTGCATGCAGGTTAGGCGCTACGCATACGCGGCGTCACTGCAGTGACAGATTCCCCGATGCGCTATGCGCTCAACATCGTTTGATTGAAACCTGCTAACGTCAATTGCTGCAACGCTTATGAAATATCTCAGTTATCTCGTCTACATTCCCCTGCAAATCGTCGCAGTGCCGCTGGCGCTTGTCGGTCTCCTATTCACCGCTTACCGGCAAATTATAGTGAGCAAGCGCCTCGGCGTTTCGCAAACCGCGATTGAAATTATCAATGGGCGCTGGATTATGCATGTCTTCGGCATGCGTGAGGACAATGCCACGGTGGCGCTGATGTCGGTGTTGCCGAACACGTCTAAGTTTGGCCTTTGGCTGGTGCTATGGCCGCTGTGGGTGCAGGCGCGAATCGCCGACCGATCCTTGCTGTATCCGCGCATACCTGTCGAGGGTGACGAGAGCATTGCCGATTTGGTCGCTGCAAGGACAGTGCGTTTTGACGCGATCATCGCTCGCGGTCTTCAGCATGCCGAGCAGTTTGTGCTGCTGGGAGCAGGCTATGACACCCGGGCCTATGGGGCCTTTGCCGGCCCTGGCATTTCAGTGTTTGAACTCGATCAGCCAAATGTGCAGGCGCATAAACGCAGCATGCTTGCGGCAGCCAACATCTGCTGTGAACACGTTAACTTTGTTGCCATAGATTTCGCTCGCGAGGATTTGTTTGTCAAGCTGGCGCAGGCAGGCTTCGATACT
>JAACDW010000177.1 GCA_009936775.1 Pseudomonadota bacterium | reverse complement strand
TGGCACCTTACAAGCGCCTTTGTGCCCGCTTTTTTGGCGTCCAAACCCTTTTGCGCTTTCGCACCTCCGCCATTAAGTACTTTTCGCTCCTTGGCAGAGTACGTTGCTAGGGACTTATACCGAGCCAGTGCATGCGACACGCTAGCCCGAGTATCCCTTGTCTCTATCAGAGCTGCCTGCGCTGCCTATCACCACCCGCCAGCGCTTACGCCAGCGGCTTTGATCGATCCCTCTCGAACGATCAATTCCACGTGCGAAGGGTACCACAGATGCGGCCACTTCCCACAGTTGGCGAAGCAAGGGGGCTAAATTTTTGTGTCTAACGCTTGGAAAACTGCGGACGCTTTCGGGCTTTGCGAAGACCAATTTTCTTCCGCTCTACCGCACGGGCATCTCGGGTTAAAAACCCGGCTTGGCGCATGGGTTGGCGCAGATTTTCGTCGTACTCTACCAAGGCTCGTGCGATGCCGTGACGGATGGCACCTGCCTGACCGGAACTGCCACCACCGCGAACGGTGATCTTCAGGTCAAGCTTATCTACAAGGTCGGCGGCTTCCAGTGGTTGTCTGACCACCATGCGCGATGTCTCTCGGCCGAAAAACTCATCCAACGGGCGGGCATTAACCATAATGCGGCCTGTGCCGTTAGCAACAAATACTCGTGCTGCTGCCGTTTTACGTCGACCTGTGCCGTAGTTGTAATCTGTCATCTAAAACTCCAGAACCTGAGGTTGCTGAGCGGTATGCGGATGCTCTGGCCCAGCGTAAACTTTAAGCTTGCGAAACATCGCTCGCCCCAATGGGTTTTTCGGCAGCATGCCCTTTACCGCGATTTCAAGCATGCGTTGCGGATGTTCGGCGCGCATCGTTTCGACCGAAGTACTGCGAATACCGCCGGGGTAACCCGTATGGCGCCAGTACAGTTTTCCCTGTTCTTTGTTACCGGTAACGCGCACTTTCTCCGCGTTTACCACCACAATGTAATCGCCGGTATCGACGTGTGGGGTGAATTCTGGCTTGTGCTTGCCCCGTAGCCGACTCGCTACCTCAGTTGCTATCCGTCCCAGAGTTTTGTCTGCCGCATCGATGATCCACCAAGACCGGACCACATCTTGCTCTCGCATACTTACCGTTTTCATGTTCTGCCTCTTACTTTGCCTGCGTTTGCTCTAACGCCTGCTGCAACCCGAATGCTGACGCTTACTCAGCGTTTGCGGGTTACCCGAATCTTTTGCATTTGTCGTCTGTGTGCCGTCTGCTCGAGACCACCGGCTTGCCCCAGAAAAAAGGGACGCGAATGATAGAGGAGCACCTCTTGCTTTACAACCGCTCAAGTGTCGGTGACACAAGCGTATTAACGTGGTTGCTCAGCAGCGCCAGCCTGACGGCGGGCCACGCAGCATGGTTAATTCTGTTCAGGAAAGATGCGGCTCGCCAAGATAAGTTTCGGACTGCATTTCCAACAAACGGCTTTGCGTTCGCTCGAACTCAAACGCCAGCCTTGGCCTTGATAGAGCGAGGTTATGGGCTGAGCCGCGGACAAAATCAACTTCACGCGACGATCATAAAACTCGTCTACCAAGCTAATAAAGCGCCGTGCCGCCTCCTCTCGATCAATGTCTAGCACCGGCACATGGCTGATCAGTACCGTAGTGAACAGGGTCGCCAGCTCTATGTAATCGTTCTGACTTCTGGGTCCCTCGCAGACGCTGGGGAAGTCGAACCAAACCACATCGCCGGCGACCTTGAAGGCCGTGATTGCCCGATTTGCTATGCGCAGTTCAACATTGAATTTTTCCTGCTCAGTTGCAAGTGCACTGAAATTTCCCTGCATACTGCGCTCAGCAACCTCGTTCAAAGGGTAATGAAATAGCTGCGCCTGCTGCAGAGTGCGTAAGCGGAAATCCTGACCTCGATCAATTTCGTGCACCCGGCAGTGACTGTATATTGCATCGATAGCAGGCAAAAAGCGGGCCCGCTGGAGGCCATTTTTGTAAAGGTTTGCTGGCTCTACATTCGAGGTTGCGATCAATGTCACTCCGCGTTGAAACAGGGCCTTCATTACTTCGCCGAGAATCATTGCGTCGCCAATATCGGCAACAAAAAACTCATCGAAACACAGCACATCGCCCTCGGCGGCAATTTCATCCGCCACCTTCAACAGCGGGTTTGCCTGCCCTGCATGTCGACTCAGGCCATCATGTACCCGACGCATAAAACGATGAAAGTGCATGCGTTGAGCACGCTGGCTTGGCAGCGCAGCGCAAAACATATCCATCAGCATCGTTTTACCGCGCCCGACTCCGCCCCATATGTACAAGCCGCGAACTTGCTGCTGCAGCGCAATGCTCGGTGCGCGCAGCCGTTTGCCAAACAGGCGCGTCAAAAAATTGGCGCGCTTGGGGGTTGGCCTGCGGAGTTGCCGATGCAAATCGTCAAGCAGTTCGACCACCTGTGCCTGAGCCTCATCCTCAAGCACCTCGCCCGCAGCTATGGCGTTGTCGTACACCTGCACTGGCGTTGGCGCGACCATCCCTGCCGCCTTCGAGTTTGCACCGCTGCCTTGGTTCATTTGTGCTTGTCGCCACCCCGAACCCGCGCCGCTAAAGCATGTGCTTCCAGCCCCTCTGAGGTTGCCAGTAAGTCTGTCTGTGCAGCCAACGCTGCCGCAGCCTTTTGCGATATTTGGATCATCGAACTGCGTTTTTGAAAATCGTATACCCCCAGCGGTGAGGCAAAACGTGCGGTGCCAAAGGTCGGCAAGACGTGGGAGGGACCTGCTATGTAGTCGCCAAAGGTTTCGCCGGTATGCGGGCCAATAAAAATTGCTCCGGCATGGCGCAGCCCGGCAATCCACGGCTGCGGATCCGCTACTGCCAACTCCAGATGCTCGGCGGCTATGCGGTTCGCTACGGTTAACGCCTGCTCAAGGTCTTGGCAATAAATCAGCGCGCCGCGACTTTCTAGCGACTGGCGAATGATGTCACGGCGTTGCATTGCTGGCAGCTTGGTTTCGATGAGCTTCGCGGCTCGGTCGAGAAAGTGTTTATCGGTGCA
>JAACDW010000176.1 GCA_009936775.1 Pseudomonadota bacterium | reverse complement strand
ACGTTCAGCTGGGATAGCACCCACGCTGCTTTCCGCGGTGGCGACGCTCTCGGCAAATTCCACGGCATCTGGAACGTTGGCGCACAGATGGAAGCGTTTGGCCTGACTGGTTCTAAGGACTACTTTGATAAGTTGACATGGATCCACTCTCCAGCAGCGGAAAATGGTGGTGAGCCCAAAAACCTGAGCCACCCGATCGTCTACATCGTAGGTGAGACCGAGAACAAGGATTTAGCTGCTCTGCTGGTTGCAATGGCCTCCATGCCAGTTCCTAACACCGCCCACGCCGTTGGCACCAACCACACGCCGATCACCTACGGTCAGGTCTCTATGCCCGAGTTCCAAGAAAAAGGTTGGGCGCTGGTCGCCGGTACACCGCTGCTGGCTCGGGCCGAGTTCATGCCGAACCACGCCAAAATCGGCCAGTATAACGCCATCACTTACACCGGCGTTCAAGCGGTTGAGACCGGCGAAATGACCCCAGAAGAGGCGGTCGATATGGTACTCGAAGAACTCGAAATCGAGCTTGGCGACGACGTGATCATCCTCGACTGAACCTAAAGCATATCGAGCACGCGCCTCAAAATATACCCTAGCGCGTGCTCCCCTTTTAAGGACTAACGCCCCATGAAAGCCACCCGTCAGCGATTTGATGCCTTTCTGTTCCTCGGCCCTGCCGTCGTACTGATGCTTGCATTTTTCGTTGCCCCTATTGTTGTGAACATCTTAGTAGCCTTTTCGGACATGAACCAGACGGTGCGTTTTGAAGAGTTCCCGACTACCAAGCAATTCAACAAACTCGGCAAGCTGGATCCAGAAGCCTTTTGGGGCATTGAGCTTCGTGGATCCTTTTACCGCGCTCTTGCGCTTACTGCGAGTTTCGTGCTGCTGACTTTGATTATCTTCAACGTCAGTTTTGCCCTAATCCTTGCACTGACCACAACCGCCGTACCGGAACGCATGGGGGCAGTATTCCGGGCGATCTGGCTTCTGCCACGTATGTCGCCCTCGGTGGTTTATGCGCTGCTGTGGCTTTGGGTGGTGGACAGCGCCGAGAGGGGCCTTCTCAATCAAGTATGGCTTCTGTTTGCATCAGAGCCACTGAACCTTCGGCTCGATCATCCAATGGCGGTGATCGTCGTCGCAAATGGGCTGATCGGTGCCAGCCTTGGAATGATAATCTTCACCTCGGCCATCCGGTCAATCCCCGAACATCTGTTCAACGCTGCCCGCGTCGATGGAGCCGGGCCGTTGTCTATAGTGCGCCATGTGATCCTGCCCGCCCTGCGCTGGCCGATAAGCTATATAACCATCTATCAAGCGCTTGCTTTGCTAGTGTCTTTTGAATACATATTCCTGATCATGGGACCTGCGCGGTCGACCATGACCATGGCTATGCTCAGCTACACCAAGACATTGGCTCCAGGCATCGGGGGCGGCCAATATGCCTATGGCGCGTCCATTGCGCTGATCCTGATTGTTGTCGGCATCGCAGTCGCTCTGTTAATGTGGCGGCTAATTAATATGAAATCGCTGCTACAGCGCCCCCGGATCGAGGTGAACTGATGGTCGATTGGGTGAAACTGGCCCAACGCTCACGTCTTGGGCGAAGGCTGCGTCTTGGCGCTTTATCGGTGTTTCTTGTGGCCGTCTCCATTCCCATCGCGGTGCCCTATATCTGGATGGTGATGATCGCCTTCACCGCGCGGCGCGGCATGGCAGAAACAGGAACGCTCTGGCCTGCGCTTTTGGTGATTCTTGTCGGTCTCGGCATCTATGGCGCGGCGATGCTCTGGTTGCGGCGTGAACGGCTAGCAATTGTCATGGGCGTTTTGACCGCCTTTCTGCTGGGTCTGATCCTGTTGGGCCAGGACCTACACCTGCAAAACTTTCGCTTCATGGTTAATGCCAATATCATTGATGATCTCGACGGTCAGGGTACAGTGGGCGAGCGATACCCATGGGTCTGGGAGGCCTTTGCCAATTCTCTTCTTCTGGCTAGCACTCAGACGGTGATTGTAGTAACCGTCTCAACCTTGGCAGCCTACTACCTCAGCCGGTTCAGCTTTCGCGGCCGCAACACCTTTCTGCAATCACTGCTAGTGTTGCAGGCTTTTCCGGCAATTACATTAGTGATCCCAATCTTCCTGATCGTTTTCTGGGTGGGCCTACTGAATACACTCTACGCGCCAATCCTTGTACTGACCGCGCTAGAGTTACCCTTCTTCATATTTATCATGAAGGGCTTTTTTGACGCTGTGCCCTGGGACATCGAAATGTCGGCGATGACCGATGGAGCATCACGACGCGAAGCTTTCTGGATGGTAGTCCTGCCGCAGGTCCGCGTTGGTATGATCGCCATCGGAGTCTTTGCCTTTATCAAGGGCTGGGAGGAATACGTCTTTGTCAACGGGCTGCGTACCGGGGAAAGTTACTGGGTGATGTCCACTTATCTTTACTACGTCCGAGAGGACGTTATGGGCGTAGATTATGGCATGGTAGCCGCCGTGGCGGTGCTATACGTTTTGCCGGCACTGATCTTATACCTTTTTTGTCAAAAATACCTCACGCAAATGACGCTTGGGGGGGTCAAAGGCTGATGGCACAGATCGAATTGAAAGCGCTGCAAAAAGCATGGGATGACGCAGTCGCCGTGCAAGACATGAACTTGACAATCCAGGATGGAGAGTTCGTCGCAATCCTTGGCCCCTCTGGCTGCGGTAAGTCAACAACGCTCTTGATGCTGGCGGGGCTCTACCTGCCTACAGGCGGTGACATACTATTTGACGGCACCCGTGTGAACGAAGTAGAGGCACGACATCGCAATGTAGGCATTGTCTTTCAAAGCTACGCTCTTTACCCCAATATGTCGGTACTGCAGAACATCCTCTTCCCGACGCGTTCCCAGCAAACACCGGACGCCGAGAAACGTGCCCGCGAGATGGCCGAGATGGTGCAAATCAACCAACTTCTGGAGCGCCGCCCTTCGCAGCTTTCTGGCGGTCAGCAACAGCGTGTGGCATTGGCGCGAGCGTTGATAAAAAGGCCCAACTTGCTACTCCTGGACGAACCCCTATCTAATCTCGATGCAACCCTACGTTTGACAATGCGGGCCGAGATCCGGCGGATCACCCGGGACTTAGGTGTGACAACAATTCTTGTTACTCATGACCAGCTTGAAGCTACCACAATGGCGGACCGTGTGGTTTGCATGAATGCTGGCCGGATCGAACAGATCGGCCGTGCCGAGGATCTATACTTACGTCCTGACACGCTGTTTGTGGCGGGATTCATAGGCTCTCCACCAATGAACTTGATCTCTCTGCCTCATCCTCTAATTGAAGTACCAAGCATAGCCAGAACATTTGGCTTGCGTCCTGAAGCCTTGCGCCCCGCTGAAACCGGCCTGCCGGCGCAAGTGACCCATTTTGAACCCATGGGGCGCGAAGTCCTGACAACAGTGCAAACACCACTAGGGCTCCTGCGGTTCCTGGAGGCCGGAACTCAGCCACGCTGGCAGGTCGGCGATAGTCTGCATCTGACACATGCGAGGGATGACGCAATCCTTTTTGATGGCACAGGCGCGCGTATCCCAAATGCAACCGCCTTGATGACGGAGCAAGGCTATGCGTGAGCCGATACGCAAGACAACCCCTTCGCTTCCCACACCCTCGCAAGGTGCCCGCAATGAAGTGACCTCTAGCCCGCGATCCGCGCAGACACATACGGAGCTGCTTGCGCATTGGGAGTGTCTGAATAATGTGGAGTTGCAGCAAACCACGCCTACGGATACCCCTGCTATTGTGACTGTCGCCGCCTGGAACATCGAGCGGTGCAAGCGCGTTCCGGAAACTGCACAGGTGCTGCGCGAAAGCGGTGCGGACATCGTACTGGCCACTGAGATGGACCTTGGCATGGCGCGCTCTGGTCAGCATCACACAACTCGTGATCTGGCTGAAGCTTTGGGGATGGGGTATGCCTTTGGCGTCGAATTCGTGGAGCTTGGCACAGGCGATCCCTACGAGACCGGGCTCTTTAAGAATATACCCAACATGCATGGGCTGCACGGCAACGCGATCCTGTCGCGGTATGAAATAGAAAACGTGGCGCTCTTGCCCCTGGATGCAGGGGGCCAGTGGTTCACAGACACACCCAAAAACGACGGCCAGCTCCGCATCGGAGGTCGGATAGCCATGGCAGCGCAAATTGGTGGAGTGACCGTTGTCGCAGCACATTATGAAAGCGAAAGCGACGCGCAGGGGCGCGCCGATCAGACCTGGCGCATGCTGGATCTGATCGCCCAGGAATATGGTAAAGGGCCCTGCATCATCGGTGGGGACATGAACACTGCCGCCTTTGTGGGCCAGCGTATGTCCGGGATTGAGACCCTTGAAGATCCCGCCCCAACCGAGCCATCATTTGCAGCCTTTGCCGAGGCAGGCTTTGAGTGGCGAAGCTGCAACGCTCCTGGTGTCACCACTCGCTCTGCCCCAGGCAAACCTGTACACTACCCGCTTAAAAAATTGGACTGGCTATTCGTACGCGGGGTCACCGCCTCGGCCCCAGCGATCTTGCCTGCGATCTGTGAACGAGGCGATTACCTTTCGGATCACGAGCTGATCACTGCAAAGGTCGAGCTGTGAGTCCCCGCCTGGTCTGTCATCGTGGGGCCAGCTTGATCGCCCCCGAAAACACTTTCGCCGCTGCCGATGTGGCCTTGGACAGGGGTGCACACTTGATCGAGCTGGACGTGCGCGAAAGCGCGGATGGTGTGTTATATGTTATGCACGATAAGACACTGGACCGTACGACAGATGGCACTGGCCCGATCCAACATCGCACCGCCGCTGAAATTGACGCTCTGGATGCTGGACGCTGGT
>JAACDW010000022.1 GCA_009936775.1 Pseudomonadota bacterium | reverse complement strand
CATTTGTTCGAGCGCTTTTTCAATGTGCCTTACGAGGTAGCCATTGGTCTCGCGCTGGCCATCGTCGTGCTTTATACCTCGATCGGTGGCTTCGTTTCAGTGGTGCGCACAGATGCCCTGCAGGGGGTGATGATGATTGTGGGTGCTGTGCTGATCTTCCACTTCGTTAGCACTGCGGCGGGTGGGGTAGGCGCCATAGCCAACCTAGCCAGCATGCCCGACAAGGCCTTCGTATTTGAACTCAATGGCGGCATTCCCTTCGTCGTGCTGTTGGGAATCCGCTTGTCTGGCTCGTTGAAGTTAATCGTTGACCCCCGTCAGACCTCACGTTTCTTCGCGCTCAAGGACTCGGCGGCACTGCGGTCGGGTATGTGGGTGGCTATCGGCGGCCTGACAGTAGTGCAGTTTTGCCTGTATCCCATTGGCGTCTACGCGCATCTGCTGCTGCAAGGGGTTACCGATACCGATCTGATCGTGCCTATGCTGGTCAACGATCCTGCAATTTTTCCGCTGTGGGCCGCCGATTTTTTGTTTGTTGCCATTGTTGCTGCTGCCATGTCTTCCATGGACAGCGTGCTGTTGGTTGCGGCTTCCACCGGCTACAAAAACCTCCTTCAACCTCTTGCAGCCTCCAATCAGACCGGCATATCCCGGCAGTTACAGTGGACTCGGGTGTTAGTTGTTGGCTTGGCAGTAATTGCTGCAGCCGTCGCTCTCGATCCGCCTGGCGACATCCTGCAAATCACGATTTGCTCCGGCAGCTTATATGCGGTTTGTTTCCTGCCGGCGGTGGTCCTTGGCCTGTATTGGCACAAGGGCAGCGCTATCGCGGTGCTGGCCGCCATGGCCGTTGGGGTTGCCGCGCTGCTGATATGGCTCGGCCTCGGCTATAACAGCTTTTTGCACGAGGTTTTCCCTGCACTGGCGGCGTCACTGCTTGTGTATGTCGCTGTGGCCAGCGCTTGCGTTCAACGTGTTGATCTTGCCAAGCTAATGGCTCTGGATGCTTCTCAAGACTAGAAGTCCAGCTGGGCGCGTGCACACAGTGTAAGGCAGCGCGCCGCTATGCTTTGGAAGGAGTTAAGAGGCGGGCTTCTTTTTCGCAGCCTCTTCGGTTACCCGAGCGATGCTTGGTCGCTCTGCCAACATGGCTAAGAGGTCGCGAATCTGCGGATAATCGGCCAGCATGTCAATGCCGAACATTTTCTCTGAGATAGAGGCGGCGGCTCCCATGCTGTAATAGGTATACAGATCCGCAAGCGTAAATGTGTCCCCAGCGGCATAAGGCTTGCAGACCATCAAAGCAGCAACTGCCTGCATTCCGCGAACTACTTCCTTATGTGTGGTGTCGATAAGCTCTTCGCTGGCAGTGGCCCCAAACATGGCTGCTGGCAGCAAGCGTCGCGCGGCCAGTTCCACATCGAGTTTGACGTGCATAACCAGTTCCAGTGCCTTAGCTGCCGCGACAGGATCCGCTGGTAACAGCGCCGGCTCAGGCTGTATCTGTTCGGTGTAGCGGACAATCGCGAGGGATTCGGAGATGTAGGTCCCATTTACTTCAATAGAGGGCATTTTGCCCATGGGGCTGCGGGCCAGATAATCGTCTTTTTGGCTCGGGGGCGCCTTGATTTCCTCGAAATCCAAGCCTTTTTCGATCAGTACAGCCTTTGTCAAACTGTAGTAATTGCTCATTCGCAAGCCGTATAACTTAATCATCAACCCACCCTTGTTATTTCTTTTGGTTCACAAAGCTTAACCAATATTGAGGCAGAATGCCTCGTGTCCTTAGAGGCTTGATGCAGTGCAAGAGCAAACCCCAGCAACGATGAATGCAGTAGATCCACAGCGGCAGGCGGCCGAACTGGCCATGTTGCAGGCCTTTATTCAAGAGCGGCAGAAACTGCTGGTGATAACCGGAGCGGGCATCAGCACTGCCTCGGGTATTGGTGACTATCGTGACGGCGCTGGCCAATGGAAGCGTCAGCGGCCAGTCAGCCATCAGGATTTCATGGCCCATCACAGTTGGCGCCAGCGCTATTGGGGGCGTAGTCAGCTCGGGTATCCGTCCTTCCTAACGGCCGAGCCTAATTGCGCTCACAAGGCCTTAGCGCGACTTGAGCAGGGGGGCAAGGTCAGCGGGTTGGTAACTCAGAATGTAGACCGCTTGCATCAACGGGATGGGCATCGGCAGGTGATTGATCTGCACGGTCGGCTCGATCAAGTGATCTGCATGGACTGCGGTGAGATCGAAAGCCGCAATGCGATTCAGGTCTGGCTGGAGGCGCATAATCCCCAGCTACAGAACCAGTCTTTTGCCCCAGCACCGGATGGCGATGCCGACCTTGAGGTAGATTTTTCACAAATGGCGGTGCCAAGCTGCGGCAAGTGTTCGGGCCTATTGAAACCCCATGTGGTGTTCTTTGGCGACAGCGTTGATCGCCGCATTGTCGATAGCATCAGTGCTCAGGTTGAAGCCGCCGATGGCATGTTGGTCGTTGGGTCATCGCTGATGGTGTTTTCCAGCTTCCGCTTCGTGCGGCATGCCCATGCTAATGGCATTCCGATTGCGGCGCTGAATCGTGGCGTTACCCGCGCGGATGACTTATTCGCGCTCAAAGTGCAGGCCAATTGCAGTGAACTGGAGAGCATAATTGTTGGTAACGGTTAGCTCTGCGGAATAGGCCTAACGATCGAGCATCAGTTCCGCAAGGGTCTCGAGCTCAGCCGAACTGCGTGCTGAAACGTTGAGAGAAGTCACCGGCGTTTCGTCCCAAGCCTGAAGACGATCGCGGATCTTGTCGATAGAGCCAACCAAGGAAATCTCGTCTGCCAACTGGTCTGGTACGGCCATGGCGGCCTCGTCTTTTTTTCCGGCCAAGTACAGGTCTTGGATTTTCGCCGCCTCAGCTTCGAAGCCAAATCGACCGATCAGTTCCTTATGGAAATTTCGATCTTTGGCGCCCATGCCGCCAATGTACAGGGCAAGGGAATGCTTCACGGGCAGCAGGCCTTTTTCCTCGTCATCGGTGATGTTGACGACAATTCCTTGCGTGATTTCAAAGTCAGCCTTGGCATTGGACAACGACGCTGCGTAAACCTCTTGACGAAAAGGTGAGTAGTACAAAGGCAGCCAGCCGTCGGCAATTTCGGCCGCCAAGGCAACATTTTTCGGCCCTTCGGCACCCATCATTATGGGGAGATCTGCGCGCAGCGGATGCACGATGGAGCGCAGCGGCTTGCCCAGCCCCCAGCTGCCTTCTGCAGTATAGGGCAGGGGGTAATGCGGGCCATCGTTGGTAACGGGTTCTTCGCGGTTCAGTACCTGCTTAATGACCCCAATGTATTCCCGGGTGCGGGCTAGGCGTTTGGCGACAGGGCCGCCGTACCAGCCCTCAACCACTTGTGGGCCGGAAACACCTAAACCCAAAATCATGCGGCCATTGGACAGGTGATCCATGGTCAGAGCTGCCATGGCCATGGCCGTTGGGGTCCGAGCAGAAATTTGACATATGCCTGTGCCAAGACGAATCTTGCTGGTTTGCGCGCCGATCCATGCAAGCGGCGTAATGGCATCACTGCCGTATGCCTCGGCCGTCCATACCGAGTCGTAACCCAGAGCCTCGGCCTGCTGGGCCATGCCAACATGGTGCGTGGGAGGGCTAGAACCCCAGTACCCTAAGGATAATCCTAGTTTCATATTCTTCGTCCTTGCAGGCTGCCTGTTGGGTTATTTGCCTGTCTACCTGTGCGTTTTTTAATGGTCAGTTCTTTGATGGCCAGCAACGGTCAGCTCTTTGCTGGGAAGTTTTTTCATGCTTGCTCGATCCCCGAGCTTGCCGCTCGCTCCTTCAACCTTTGCAGATTTTCTGCATGAGACTCGCGGCTGATTTTATACAAATTGATGCAGGTGATAGCACCTAGAACCAAGGTGCAATAAACGGGGAGAACCAATGTGGCTAAGTCATACCGGTGCGCGTCAGTGAAATCTGCCAACGTAGTGATGGAGTCAAATCCCACCGCAGACACGATAAAGCCCGCGCTGATGATGCCTGCCGCGGACACGAACTTGCCGGCGAATCCTCGCGTGGCATACAGCAGGCCTTCGGAGCGCCGATTGGTTTTCATTTGGCTGTCTTCGGCAAGGTCAGCCATCATTGAATCGATCATTGTGGCCGACACTACTATCGCCGTGACCTCGACAAAGACAAATGCTGTGTAAAGGGCAATGGAAGCAGGGCTTTGAAGTTCAGGCCATAAACCCAAGAGTACGGCGATATAGGGCATTGGGAATAGAACCAAGCGCAGCAGGGCCAACCCAATGGCGGTTTTTTTCTTGCCGTATCTGAGGCCAAGCCGAGGAGAAAGGATAAAGGAGAACAGGGGTGCCAGCAGCAGTGCGACGCCTGTAATGGCGATTTCTGCACCACTAAACTCGAAGAAATATCGCACATTGTAAAGATAGAGGGCGGTGTGCAAGCCAGCGGCTGCACCGCCGAGCAGGGAGTAGGAAAACAGTGCCGCAAAGTTTCGGTTTTTCAACGACTCAAATATCTGTGAGAACTCTCTGCCGATGTCGTTCAGCCGGAAGGTCTCGGCAGGTGGAGGCATGTTCATGGCCTCTCTCTGGGTACCCAGGCTACATACGATAATTGTCATCATAATGATGATCGCACCAGCCGTGCCGTAAATGGCGTAGCCGGTTGTTTCGGCAAACCCGTAAGCCCCCATCCAAAAAGCTAGGTTCACAATGTGAATGCCGTTCCCGCCAGTCCAGCCGAGCAAGTGACGCAGTGCTAGCCACTTGTTGCGTCGGTCGTAATCTTTTTCGAGCTCCGGCAGTAGCGCAGTACAAGGCACTTCGAACAGCGTTGTGCCAGTGCGAACCAGCATGGCGAGTACGAGGATATAGACGAAGGCGTCTTCTCCTCGCGCATCGGTCAGCGGATTAAACAGCGCGTAAAAACCGGCAGGAAAAATGAACAGAGCCGCGTACATGAAGGGGTGCCGTCTGCCGAGCTTAGACCGGGTTTTGTCCGACCAGTGACCCAACAGAGGGTCAGAAATTGCATCCCATACAATGGCTACAGCAAGCGCAATACTTGCCAGGTAGCCAGGCACGCCGAGGGCTTGGTTGGCGAATATCAGTAGAACATAGGAAAAAGCGTTGTCTTTGATGCCATAGGCGATGGACGACGAACCGTAAAACCAAAAAACAGGCCGCCGCTCAAGTGGCACGTTAATTAGCGGCTCAGTATTGTTCCCCTCGCTCTTGTCGGCGAATGCGTCCATGTCTCCCCCATGAAACAGCTCGGTATGCGCTAGCTCACTAACGTCAAGCACACCGATCTTATTAATTGGTTGATACGACAACGAAGTGGGCCTCGATGCAAGCTATTTCAGTCGCCGCTTGTTGCATAAATGTCATGGACTTAGTGACTCGCTGCCGATCGGTCTCAGCAGCAGGCCGATCCTGAGATTCACGCGCAATCCCGCGCCGGCCCTGCATAGGCAAGCATACTCCGCTGGGTTATAGTTTCTCGGTATTGGTGAAGTAAGCGGCTACGGCAGAACAGATCATGACAGTTCTCCAACAACCTCCCTCAAAGCGTAGCTCGGGCGCCAACGGCTACAGTACGCAAAGCGTCGCCGAACTACTGGGGCTGTCCGAGTCGCGAATCAGAGACTACGTGCGGCGCAACTTGCTGACACCACAACGCAATCTCAACGGTCATTTTCGTTTTTCCTTCCAAGATGTGGTTTTTTTGCGTGCGGCTAAGGGTTTGACTGATGCCGCAATCAGCGTGCGCCACAGTAATCGCGCATTGACCAAGCTGCGGGCAGACCTAAACCAATTGGCCTCACTCAGCGCGGTGCGCATCTACGCCAATGGCAGTGTTGTCGAGGTGCAGGATGACGAAAAAGCGTGGGAAGTCGAGAGCGGTCAGCTGACGATGAACTTTTCTTTGCAGGAGCTTGCCGCCAATGTGGCGGAAATGGCGAGGAACGCAGCTGGCGGAGAAGCCAAGGCGTTAGCGGATTTGGACTCTGATGAGTGGTACAACCTTGGCCTGGATCTCGAAGAGGTAGACCCCCTGCAAGCCCCCGATGCCTACCGCGAAGCCATCCGGCTAGACCCTTTCAATGCTGACGCGCATGTGAACTTGGGTCGGCTATACCAACTCAGCGGCGATTTACGCAGCGCTACGAGGCATTACCAATTGGCCTTGGCCTCGCGGCCGGAGCATCAGCTGGCGAACTATAACCTAGGCACTATTTTTGACGAACAAGACGATTGCGACCGGGCGGAGGTTTATTACCGCAAGGCAAACTCAGTGCCAGATGCCGACTATAACTTAGCGCGGATTCGTGAGTTGGAAGGTGATGAGATCAATGCCAGACGGCATTTGCGTCTGTACCACCGGCTGATTGATCAGGAGTAGGTCCCGTCCTGGGGGCTACTTTTTGCGCACGTACAGGACCAACTCGTGGTGCACGAGTTCGTAGCCGTGCTCTTCGGCGATCTCATGCTGTAGCGCCTCGATGCGTTCATTGACGAACTCAGTGACATCACCACTATCAACGTCGACCATGTGATCGTGATGACGATCAGCGGCGAGCTCGTAAACCGAGTGCCCATCATCGAAGTTGTGGCGGTCAACCATGCCTGCGGCCTCGAACTGGGTGAGCACGCGGTAAACTGTCGCCAGACCAACGGTGTCATCCGAGTTCATGAGTTTCTTGTATACATCTTCCGCACTCATATGATGCGGGTCGGCTTGTTCCAGTACCTCGAGCACCTTCAGGCGCGGTAAGGTGACTTTCAGTCCAGCTTTTTTAAGGTCTGATCCAGGCACAGGCACATCCATCCACAGCAGGAGCCGCCAAGGTTCAGCAGCGCTCGGGCACAAGATACTTTGGGCCTTTGTGATTTACCACCTTATTGGCGCCAAACAAGGTGGAAAATCTGGCCAAACGTAGGGTGCTTGCCATCGGCAACCTCAACAATTTGCTGTAAAATGCCGCAAGCAAGAGAGCGATGGCAGTTTAAAAGCGCACTGCCACTGACTACACAAAATAACAACGAATTTTAGAAAGGGTGGGGATAAATGCAGGATTTAGCTGGATTTCGCGATGATGTTAGAGGTTGGTTAGAGGATAACTGTCCCGCCTCGATGCGCACACCAATGGCTGCAGAGGAAACACCTGGCGGCGGTCGTAACGCCCAGTTTCCCAACCCTGACACCAAGGTCTGGCTGGAGCGCTGTGTAGAGCGTGGGTATACAGTCCCCACTTGGCCCAAGGAGTTTGGCGGTGCGGGCCTCAACAAAGACGAAAGCCAGATACTCCGCAACGAGATGGGTCGCATTAATGCCAGACCACCATTGGTCGGAATGGGCCTAAGTATGATCGGTCCTGCACTGCTCGAGTACGGTACGGATGCCCAGAAAAACGAGCATTTGCCGAAAATTGCCCGTGGCGAAATTTGGTGGTGTCAGGGCTATAGCGAACCCGGCTCCGGCTCAGATTTGGCAAGCTTGCGCACGGCTGCTGTAGAGGACGGCGATGACTTTATTGTTAATGGTCAAAAAATTTGGACCTCTGGCGCTAATCATGCGGATTGGATGTTCTGCTTAGTTCGAACGGATTTTGATGCGCCGAAGCACGAAGGCATTTCCTTTGTATTGTTTGATATGGCCACCCCGGGAGTCACGGTGAAGCCGATCAAACTGATCAGCGGATTGTCGCCATTTTGCGAAACCTTCCTCGATAACGTGCGCGTACCCAAAGCCAATTTGGTTTACGAACTGCACAAGGGCTGGACCGTTGGCAAACGCTTATTGCAGCACGAGCGTTCCATGATCGGCGGCATCGGCGGTGGGCAGAAGACCACGTCTTTGGAAGAATACGCGCAGCAGTATCTGGGCACGGACGGCGACGGGAAAATCGCTGATGCGCAGCTGCGGGGCCAAATCCTCGCCCACCGAATGAACGACCGCGCCTTCGGTCTGACCACTCGCCGCAGTGTTGAGGAATCAGCGACGGGCAACGCCCCCGGCGCTACCTCGTCAATGTTCAAGTACTACGGTACCGAGCAGAATATTGGCAAGTACGATTTGCTGCTTTCGGTTATGGGAACACAATCTGTAGGTTGGTCTGGTGCAGGTTTCCATGAGGAGGAACTGGATACCACCCGTGCGTGGCTGCGCTCTAAGGCCAATAGCATTGAAGGTGGCACCTCGGAGGTGCAGTTAAACATCATTGCCAAACGTGTACTGGGCCTGCCTGAGTAGCAAGCGCCGCCACACTGTAACCGGCATGCCCGCCCGGCATGTCGGTTGATCTGCAACATCGCGCCTCCCATTCGCGCCACCAGCAAGTTACTGCGCACAAATATCGCTGCCGCTGCACAAAGGTGGTGTGAACAGAACTGCCCATCGTCCAAGATTGAGACATCGGCGAGAGGGATCGATTGCCTCTTTTTCGCGTATACCTATCTCTCCCAGTGCATTTTTGTAGGATTCCAGAGGGTTGGCTAAAACCTCCGTTCATCTACTTAATGCTACCGTTTGTCGTCGGTGCAGCCAGCACAAGCGACGCTTCCACTTAAATCCTCGCCGCCCCAATTAGGCGTATGCCCATGGCGTCGCATACCTTTTGGTAGGGCCCATACGATATACGTACAAGACGAACAAACAGGTCATCGGGCTATGAATTCACAGAGTGGTCAAAATGACACGGAGGGGTCCTATCGACCCTATGCTGCCGACCACGCTGCCGATCAACCCACCAGCGATAGCGACGGGTCGAACGATTCGAACGGGGTGTTGCACTGTCTAGATCGGCTTGCGCGGTTGCAAAATACGCCGGTTGCCTCGATCGACCTGCAAGAAGCGAGCGCTCGGTCGGATTGGGCTAAATTGACCCCGCGTAAAGTGCGCAGAAGCGTGTCAACCGTAACGCGTCGGCTCGGCAGCCCTAAACCTGAATTTATCAAAAATCCCGAGCCCGCCAACATGCCTTTGCTGCGCTGGTCGGCAGCGGAGGGATTCACTGTTCTGCGCGGGCAAAACGCAAAGGGTCAGTGGATTGTCGAAGTCTGGGAAGTAAAGGAGCAGGCCTGGCGCGAGCAGGTTCTTGAATCACTCCGAGGCGACGAACTCATTAAGGTCTCGCTGGCCAAGGTATATATGGCCAGTAAATCACCAGTATACGAGCTGATTCGTACTGAGGTTTTTTCGCATAAGAAAATTCTTTCCGAGGTCGTGCTAGCGGGGTTTGTGGTCAACATCATCGCGCTCGCGACCTCTTTCTACACCATGCTCGTTTACGATCGCGTGGTACCCACCGGAGCCCTCAACACTCTGTGGGTGCTGACAATTGGGGTCGGCGTTTCAGTAGCTTATGAATTGATCACCAAGGTCATACGGCATCGGCTCTACAACCGCCTGATAAATGTTGTCGACCAACGCTTGGCGAGATCAACGTTTATGAAATTTCTATCTATTCGTTTAGACGAAATGCCAGCGAGTGTCGGCTCGCTGGCCTCGCAAATGCGCGGCTACGAGACCGTGCGAAATTTTTTGTCATCAGCTACTAGTCATCTTTTAGTTGATGCGCCCTTTGCCTTGCTTTATGCCGCGATCATCGCGGCCATCGCGGGTCCGCTGGCGCTGATTCCATTGTCTGTATTCGTGATCTGTTTGATCCTTGGGCTGTCTTATAAAAAACGTGTAGAAAGCCTCACAGCCAATGTTGAGCGGGCGGTAAATCTGAAGACAGGTTTATTGGTAGAGGCCGTTGAAGGGGCTGAGACCATCAAGTCCGGTCAGGGCGGTTGGCGACTACTATCACGCTGGATGCAAACTTCGGATCAGGCCCGGGTCCATGAGATGCAGTACCGGGATATTTCCGAACAGTCGAAACTGTTCCTTGCCAGTCTGCAGCAGGCATCCTATATCGGCATCATATTTTTCGGTGCGCAGTTGGCCGCCGATGGCGAGCTAACGCTGGGTGCTCTCATTGCGTGCTCTATTTTGTCTGGAAGGATATTGGCACCAGTGGTTATGGTGCCGAGCTTGTTGATTCAATGGGGGCAGTGTAAGGCCTCACTGCAGGGCCTTGATCAACTCTGGGCGCTGCAAAATGACCACGCCGATCAGCAGCCTATTGCTCTTGATAACGTGCGTGGCGATTATCTTTTTGAAAACGTATCCGTTTCTTATAACGGTAACTTAGCGCTGCAGGTGCCCTCACTTAAAGTCAGGGGTGGTGAGAAGATCGCGATATTAGGTCCCGTGGGTGCAGGTAAAACCACGCTGCTTAGGCTACTTTCTGGCATGTACAAACCGCAAGAAGGACGGGTGCTGTTTGATGACATCGACCTCAGTCAGGTTTCCAAACCGGTGTTGGCGGAGAACGTGGGTTTTGTGCAGCAGGATGGCCGTCTTTTTTCTGGCACTTTGCGAGAAAATCTGACGCTCGGACTCATGGACCCGGGCGATACCGTTTTACTCGAGGCTGCGCGAAAAACCGGCTTGCTGCAAATGGTTATCACACCCCACCCCAAGGGGTTAATGCAGGTAATTAATGAGGGTGGCACCGGTCTGTCAGGCGGTCAGCGTCAGTTAGTCAACTTGACCCGCGCGTTTCTACGTAAACCAAAAATTTGGCTGTTGGACGAACCGACGGCCTCAATGGATAGGCCCTTGGAAAGCCAGGTAATAAAAGCCTTTGAGCAGCAACTAGACGACAAACAAAGTCTTTTTCTCGTCACTCACAAGCTGGAGCTGTTATCGCTCGTTGATCGCATCATTGTTGTTGCGGGCAAGAAAATCGCCGCTGATGGCCCGAAAGAACAGATTCTCGCAAGGCTGACCAATCAATCGGGTGAAGCGCAGGCCGACGTTAAGGGTGCACCTGCACCTGTCGTCGCGGGAGCGTCAGAGCATGAATGAGTTACTGCCCGCAACGCCAGAGCGAAGCGACAACAAACAGGCAATACTGCCTTATCAATCAGTCTATATGGGCGAGGACACGCTTTCGGATCGGCCATGGTGGTCTTCGATGATTCTATTCCTCGCCCTTGGTCTGTTCGGGTTCTTTCTGTGGGCTTCGCTGTTTGAAATTGATCAGTCCGTGCGCGCCGGCGGACAAATTATTCCAACTGCTCGCAATCAGATTGTGCAAGTAGTTGATGGTGGAGTACTTGCTGAATTGTTTATCGAAGAGGGTGAGCAGGTTGAACAAGGGCAAAAGCTGGCGGTGCTTGAAAAGGAGCGGGCCCAGGCCTCATTTGAAGAGGGTAGAGCTAGAGTCGCAGCTCTGCGCATTGCCCTTGTCCGCACACAGGCGGAGGCCAATCAAATCGAACCGACTTACACTCAAGCGGATCAGGAATATCCAGCCTTTGTGGCAGCTCAGCTGGAACTGTACAGACAAAAGAAACAGGCCTTGCAGGACACGCTGGGGTTGTTGGAATCGAATTTAGATCTGGCTCAACAACAGCTCGATATTAATGAGCAGCTATACAATAGCCAAGATGTCAGCATGTTAGATGTAATGGATTCGCGCGTGCGCGTATCCGATGCGCAAAACAAGGTTCTGGATGCGAGAAATGAATACTTGCGCGACGCCTTAGAGGAGAGCGCCAAACTGGAAACAGACCTAGCGGTTGCTCAACAACAGTCGAAAGAACAGCTCGATGTGTTTGCGCATACCGATGTTCGAGCACCGGTGGCAGGTGTGGTCAAGTAT
>JAACDW010000021.1 GCA_009936775.1 Pseudomonadota bacterium | reverse complement strand
GCCGCTGTTGGTCAACGGCGATATTGTCGATGCCGCGACCGCGCGGCAAGCACTGCGCGCAAGCGGTGCCCAAGGTGTGATGATTGGTCGCGCTGCCATGGGTCAACCGTGGCTGTTTACTGAATTGTTGGGGCGCCCCCTGCCAGATTTCGCTCAGCGCCTCGACCTCATCGACAAGCATCTGCAAATGATGCACGCCTTCTACGGTAGCGAGAGTGGTGCCCGAATTGCGCGCAAGCATATGCAGGCCTACTTGCAGCGCTGGGGTGCTAGTCAGCTAACGGCGGAGTTTATGCCGCTATCTAACGGGGCAGCCCAATGCCAGTGGTTCAAGCAGCAAAGACAACGGCTATTGGATATGGCGCATGGGCAGCAGTCGCAGAGCAAGGAACAAGCCGCAGCCTAGCGCGCTAGGAATAAAACGGCGTCGGCCAAAAGCTTAGGAGAAAGTATGTCGTTACAGATTCGGCGCGCGTTGATCAGTGTTTCGGACAAGCACGGAGTCATTGAGTTAGGTCAGGCCTTGGCTGCTGCTGGGGTGGAGATTCTCTCCACCGGCGGCACCTTTCGTACGCTGCAAGAAGCCGGAGTGGAGGTTGTCGAAGTTGCCGCGCACACCGGTTTCCCGGAAATGATGGATGGCCGGGTAAAAACCCTGCACCCGAAAATTCACGGAGGTATTTTGGGCCGTCGTGGCGTTGACGAAGCAGTAATGGACGCCAATGCCATTGCGCCAATAGACCTCATTGTGGTGAATCTTTATCCCTTCGCTGCAACCATTGCCCGTGCCGACTGCACCGACGAGATGGCCATCGAAAACATTGATATCGGCGGACCTGCCATGGTGCGTTCCGGCGCAAAAAATCATGCCAGCGTGCTGACTGTTACGAACCCGCAGGACTACGCTGAGGTGGTGCAAGCCATGGCCAGCGGTGCTGTTGATTTGTCCATGCGTCGCGCCTTCGCGATTAAGGCATTCCGCCACACCGCCCAATACGATGCCACCGTTGCCGCCTATCTGGGGGCAGATGACTTGCTGCCCGACTCGATAACGCTGACTTATAACAAGGTCGACGCCATGCGTTACGGCGAAAATCCTCACCAGTCCGCGGCTTTTTACCGTGAAGCCGGCCCCATTCAGCCGGGCACCGTAGCGAGTTATCAGCAGCTACAGGGTAAGGCTCTGTCCTATAACAACATTGCCGATACTGACGCTGCGCTGGAGTGTGTAAAGGTGTTTGATGGGCCTGCCTGCGTAATTGTTAAGCACGCCAATCCTTGCGGCGTTGGTGTTGGCGCAGATCTTGCCGAAGCTTATGCAAAAGCCTTTGCCACCGACCCAACATCGGCCTTTGGCGGCATTATTGCTTTTAACCAGCCTTTGTCTGGGGCGTTATTGGATAGCATCTTAGCCCAGCAGTTTGTTGAGGTTGTAATTGCCCCAGCGGTAGACGACTCGGCCATAAAGGTCGCGCAGCAGAAGAAAAATGTGCGTTTGCTAATATGTGGCGACTTGGCCTGCGCTGGGCCGAGAGGCCGCGAACTGAAGCGTGTTGGCGGCGGTTTGCTGGTGCAGGATGCTGACGAACTTTGCCTCGACGAAGACGTATTGCGTGTCGTTGGCCAAGTACAGCCACGTGCCGCGCAGATGCAAGATCTGCTGTTTGCGTGGAAGGTCGCGTGGTTTACCAAATCCAACGCCATTGTTTATGCCCGTGACCTGCAGACTATTGGCGTGGGTGCCGGGCAAATGAGTCGGGTTGTAAGCGCCAAAATTGCCGGTATGAAAGCGGCGGCAGAGGGCCTAAGCGTGCCGGGAGCCGTGATGGCTTCCGACGCTTTTTTCCCGTTCCGGGACGGCATTGATGCCGCTGCCGAGGCGGGTATTGCAGCAGTGATTCAGCCAGGTGGGTCGATGCGCGATCAACAAGTCATTGATGCCGCCGATGAGCATGGACTGGCCATGGTGTTTACCGGAATCCGCCACTTTCGCCACTAATCGCGCATATCAATCCTGAGGGGTAAGAAATATGAAAGTACTGGTCATTGGCGCAGGCGGTCGTGAACATGCGCTGGCGTGGAAACTCAAGCAAAGCGCCGGGGTCGACGAAGTACTTGTTGCGCCGGGCAACGCGGGTTCGGCCGCAGAACCCGGCGTGCGTAATGTGGCCATTGCCACTACCGATACAGTGGCTCTGATTGAACTGTGCCAACGGGAGCAGGTCGACTTCACCGTTGTTGGCCCTGAGGCGCCGTTGGTCGCTGGTACTGTCGATGAATTTACCGCAGCTGGACTGGCCTGCTTTGGCCCCACGGCGCAGGCGGCTCAGTTAGAGGGATCGAAAGCCTTCAGCAAAGATTTCATGCAGCGCTACGGTATTCCAACTGCCGCCCACCAAGCCTTCAGCGACGCTGATCTGGCCAAGGCCTATGTGCGCGATCAGGGTGCACCAATTGTTGTGAAGGCCGATGGCCTAGCGGCGGGCAAGGGAGTAATCGTCGCTCACAGCGAAGCTGAAGCCTGCGCCGCCATAGACGACATGCTCAGCGGCAATGGCTTTGGTGAGGCAGGACATCGTGTGGTGGTTGAAGAGTTTTTGGTCGGCGAGGAAGCCATTTTTATTTGTCTCTGCGATGGCACCAAGGCAATTCCCTTTGCGTCATCGCAAGATCATAAAGCCAGAGATGATGGCGACCGTGGTCCCAATACCGGTGGTATGGGCGCGTACTCGCCCGCACCCGTTGTAACGACCAAGGTGCATGAGCGTGCTATGTCCGAAGTCGTTATGCCGACGCTACTGGGCATGGCTGCGGACGGTCACCCCTACCGTGGTTTTCTGTACGCAGGTCTGATGGTTGACGCTGACGACTCGATAAAAGTGGTTGAGTTCAACTGCCGCTTTGGCGATCCAGAGGCGCAACCCGTGATGATGCGTTTGCGCAGTGACTTGCTACCTGCGCTTCAGCAGGCGGCAGGCGGCGAGCTAATGATCGAAGCTTTGAATTTCGACCCGCGCATTGCCTTGGGTGTGGTCATGGCCGCAGGTGGCTACCCGGCAGCCTATGATAGCGGCGAAACCATTACCGGGCTGGATAAAAACTTAGAGGACACTAAGGTTTTTCATGCGGGCACCAAAATTCAGGACGAGCAGGTTGTGACGGCAGGTGGACGGGTGCTGTGCGTTGTCGGACTGGGTGATACAGTGGTTGCGGCGCAACAGCGGGCCTATCAGCGCATCGAGTCCATTGGTTGGCGCAACCGCTATTTCCGCAAAGACATAGGCTATCGGGCCGTTGGAGGAGAAATCGGACAGAAATGACAAGTAACCCAACATCGACGACTCACCAAGCCCAGCGGCATACCAGCTTGTTGGACGGCTTGATTAGTGGATTTGATCGAGGACTACGAACCCTTGCCGGGGTTCATCAAGCCTCCAGACCAAATCCCGGCGGGCATCTCGCAGAGGCTGAACTGACCGCGCAAGAGCGTAAACATGTGGCGGGATTGATGCGGGTAAATCATACCGGCGAGGTTTGCGCCCAAGCGCTTTACGAAGGGCAGGCGCTGACCGCACAGGATCGTTCTGCCAAGGCGTCGTTGTTGGCGGCTGCCGCAGAGGAGCAAGACCATCTGGTGTGGTGCCGCTCCCGGCTAGGTGAATTAAACGCAAGCCCCAGCGTTTTGGATCCGGTGTTTTTTGGCGCATCCTTTGCGCTCGGAGCCGCTGCGGGTCTGCTTGGCGATCGCATCAGTCTTGGGTTTGTCGAGGCAACCGAAGATCAGGTAGTAAGGCACTTAGATGAGCATCTACAGACTCTGCCCGAGGCTGACCAAAAGAGCCGCAAGGTATTAGAAGCCATGCGCGCGGATGAAACTCGGCATGGGGCGGAAGCCCTAGCGCAAGGCGGCGCAGAATTTCCGCTGCCAATAAAGCGCGGTATGCGTACGTTGGCAAAGGTCATGACCGCGACCACGTACCGCATCTAACCCGCCGCCTCGATGGCAAAACTGTGGGTAATTACCACACCTGCTTTTTCTAACATGATCGACGCCGAACAATATTTCTGAGCGGTAAGCTCGATGGCGCGTTGCACTTTGTTTGCATCAATAGCGCGGCCAATGACGACAAAGTGAATGTCGATCTCCTCAAAAACCGCGGGTACCGCGTCGGCACGTTTGGCTATTAAGGATACCCGCAGGTCGACAACGTCTTGGCGGCCCTTGCGTAAGATGTCGACGACGTCAAAAGCCGTGCATCCGCCGAGGCCCATCAACATCAGTTCAAGTGGGCGGCTGCCCTTGTCTTCCCCACCGCTTGCTGGTGGTCCGTCCATGGCAACTTCATGGCCGCTCGCGTTGGTTGCCGTGAAGTGGACGTTGCCCTGCCATTTGATATCGACCTGCATTTTTCTGCTATTCCTCTGAAATTTTCGACGCGCACGAAAGTTTAACAAAAGCAGAGATTCAGCCCCGAAAGAAGATTTCCGAGCCATTTTTGATGAAAAGAGGGGCCAAAACTGCAACTGGTAGGGATTTTACTACCGTCTGTCACCCTACAGGCGCGATTTTGAGGTGTAGGCATAGCATCGAGAGTCAGGAAAAAACGACTGGTTCACATTTTTTGGGGCGCTTTACCGCAGTTCAGTTTCTCCTTCGGTGTGCTTGGGATAAGCCAAAAGCAGACCGAGTCAAAGCGGGGCGAATAGCGACTAACAAAAAAGCGAATAACGAAAAAGCGAATAACGAAAAAGCGAATAACGAAAAAGCGAATAAAAAATACAGAAACAGAGCGTACCCGATAGTAAGTCTGACGCGCATGCGCAGCACTAAGTACACGCCAAAACTGGTGTGCAATGCAGCTAGCAGACTGTAGCGGTAAACAGACTGTAAAGAAGGAGATGCTTCATGAAAGCTAGAGCGACTGAAAATCATTCCCACAGTAGTGTCAACGCGATAGGCAGTGTGGTCAACAATGTGCCGAGCACACGTCCGAGAGGCTTGTGTAACAACGCAGCCTCTACCCCGAATGAAGGAGACCTTGCATTAGACATTGCAGGCGGCGACGAAGCAGATCTCTCGTCGGCAGACAGCCGCTCCGAGCTTGAGTCATCGTTGCCCGTATCGCTCAAGTGCCTTTCCGTGGTCAGTCGACTCGATGAGGAACTGTTGGTTGCCCTTTTGCAGGACGCATCAGTGAGCAAATTCCGTCAAAGAGAGAACATACTGCATCCTGACGAGCCAGATGATCGAATCCATATGGTGTTGGATGGCGTCGTAACTTTGCATACCTATACAGAGAATGGCCGCCAAATCATTAACGATTACTTGGGCCGCGGCTTCTTTTTTGGTGAGAGTGCGCTAACGCAATCCGAGGGCGCTGACTTCTGGGCAAACTCAAAAGGTGGCTGCGCTATTGCTTCGATTGCCAAGGAGCGGTTCGTGGCAGTAGGGATGATGCATCCAATGCTGCTCAAGGTGCTTGCTGACCAACTGATAGAGCGCCTGCGCACCGCCGATCACAAGGCTTGCGATTTGGCGTTTTTGGACGTCAGCGGTCGCGTTGCTAACGCACTGCAGTTACTGGCCAAGGGTCCTTGCGCCATCACCCACCCTGACGGCATGCAGATCCGCATGACCCGCCAAGAAATTGGGTTAATTGTCGGCTGCTCCCGTGAGATGGTTGGTCGCGCCATTAAGGCTTTGGCCGAGGACGGTGTTATAGAGGTGAACGGCAAGAATATCGTCGTTCGCGGCACGCGCTAAATCAGCTAACTTGCAAACAGTTCCGAGAGCGCCAAGCCCGGGCTTGGCGCGCGCATTAGCGCTTCTCCCACCAAGAAACAAAAAACATCGCGGTCGAGCATCCTAGCGACATCCGCATGCGTTGCGATACCGCTTTCGGTAACCACTGTGACCTGTTGCGGAATTGCTGACAGCATCTCTAGGGTCGTCTCTAGTGAAGTCTCAAAGGTCTTCAAGTTACGGTTGTTGATGCCAATCAGCGTTGGCTCCAAGGCCAGCGCCACCTCAAGTTCCTTTCTATCGTGCACTTCAATCAGTGCGTCCAAGCCAAGATCCATGGCTACCGCATACAGAGACTTCAGTTGCTTAGCCGACAGAGCGCTGGCGATTAGCAATATGCAGTCGGCGCCCATAAGTCGCGCCTCATAAATCTGGTAGGGATCGATAGTGAAGTCTTTGCGAATAATCGGCAGTGCTACTGCTTCACGCGCGGCGAGCAGGTAGGCGTCGCTGCCTTGGAAGTATTCTTCATCGGTTAACACCGACAAACAGGTCGCGCCGTGTTCGGCATAGTCTTTGGCGATAGCCGCTGGGTCGAAGTCGGCGCGAATAATCCCCTTGCTGGGTGACGCTTTCTTTATTTCTGCAATCACTCCGGGCTGCCGACGCAAGGCCTGTTGGCGCAGCGCATTAACGAAGCCCCGAGGCGCGGCAAGGATCGCCGCGGCAAGCCGAGCTTCTAGCTCTGTTTGGCTGCACTTTGCGGTTCGATGCGCAAGCTCGATCTTTTTTGTCGCGATAATGCGGTCGAGTATTGTGCTCATGACGAGGCTTCCGCCATCAGTGAAGTGATGCGCACCAGCTCGGCGAGACGTTCCTTTGCCAAGCCACTTGAAATTGCGTCCTGTGCCATTGCCACACCGTCAGCGAGTGTTCGCGCCACGCCGCTGACGTAAATGGCTGCTCCGGCGTTCATCGCTACAATATCTGCCGCAGCACTGCTGTCGTCTGCAAGAGACTGTTTTACCAACGCAAGACTGGTTGCCGCTGAGTCTGCGACGAGTTCAGCGCATTCCTGTGTACTGCGCGGGACAATCCCAAAGTCGCTGGGGGCGATATCGTACTGGGTAATGTCGCCGTTTTTCAGCTCAACCACATGAGTGGGTGCATCGAGGCGAATTTCGTCTAAGCCGTTGCTGTGTACGATGAGGGCATGTTCTGAGCCTAACAGTTTCAGCACTTCGGCTATTTGCAGTTGCCAGGCCGTTGAGAATACGCCGATAACCTGGCGTTTCGCGCCAGCCGGATTGGTCATTGGCCCCAGTACATTCATTAGCGTGCGGATGCCGATTTCCTGACGAATTGGCCCGGCAAAACGCATGGCGCTGTGATGGGCCTGGGCAAACATAAAGCCAACGCCTATCTCGTCAATACAGGTCGCAATCTGCTCCGGCGTGAGCGCCAGGGCTACCCCAGCGGCTTCCAGTACGTCAGCACTGCCGCTAAAGCTGGTCATCTTGCGATTGCCATGCTTGGCAACCTTGGCCCCAGCCGCTGCGGCAACAAACGCCGCGGCGGTAGAGATATTAAACAGCTTG
>JAACDW010000020.1 GCA_009936775.1 Pseudomonadota bacterium | reverse complement strand
GCATCGGTCTTTGCATCCACTGCGGCTTTAATCCGATCGACCATTTCTTGCACCGAAACGATGGCTTTGTTCGGCCGGTGTCCGCAGCGTTTTTGCGCGACCTGATCTTCCAGATGCACGGCACCTGCACCAGCGGCGGTCATATCACGGACGGTCTTGGCGATGTTGAATGCGCCCCCCCAGCCGGTATCAATATCGACTAACAGTGGCAGTTCGGTGGCCCCGGTGATGCGCCGCACATCTTCAAGCACATCGTTAAGTGAGGTCATACCCAAGTCTGGTAGGCCGTAAGAGGCATTGGCAACACCACCACCAGAAAGATATATGGCCTGGTGCCCTACCCGCTCGGCCATCAACGCCGTGTAAGCGTTGATGGTTCCGGGTATCTGTAGCGGTAGCGGCGCGGCAGCAGTCAAGGCCGCGCGAAATTTTTTACCCTGGCTCATAGCCTTCCCTCCAAACGGTTCATTCTTATCGGCAGTCGCCCGCGTCAGGCCATACTAGCACTGACGAGTTAGGTGCGCTGACGAGTTAGTTGCACTGACAAGTTGTTGGATAACTCACCACTAACAGGGCGAACTAAATGCGCCTTTGTGCCGCTAAAATCAGGTCCTGTAGTGCCGTGTAATCCTCAGCTAGCGGGTACTGCGGGAACTGCTCACGCACATTTTCCGGTGCCTGAAAGAAAATCCCCGCGTCCGCTTCCTCCAGCATAGACACGTCATTGAACGAATCTCCAGCAGCAATCACAGTCAGTTCTAGCGACTTAAAGGCCCTCACCGAGCAGCGCTTGGGGTCCGGCTGGCGTAGCTGATAGCCGACAATACGATCATCAACAACTTCCAGCTTGTGGCAGAGCAGAAAAGGTTCGTCCAACTGGGTCATCAAAGGTGCAGCGAATTCATAAAACGTGTCGGAAATAATGGCGACTTGAAAATGTTGTCTTGCCCAGCAAAGAAACTCTGCCGCGCCCGGCAGCGGTGCCAGTTTAGCAATTTCCGCCTGAATTTGGCTTAGCGTTATGTTGTGCTGTTCGACAATTGTGAGTCGATAGTTCATCAAGTCATCGTAATTTGGGATGTCTCGCGTGGTCTTAAGCAGTTCTGGCACTTGCGTTTGCTTTGCAACCGCCTGCCACACTTCCGGCACCAGTACGCCCTCCAGATCCAAACACAAAATGTCCACTACAAACTCCGCTTCAAATTTTCGCGTAAGCATATAGCAACAGATTATTTTTTTAACGCAATTCCCGCTGCTAATGTGCCCCGACCGCTGGCCAGCCCAGTAGACTTCGCCTGAACACAGGCAAACCCAGGCAGCAAACGCGCGGAGACATACTGCAAATGAACACTGAACTTGCCCACACCCACCTAAACGACGACACGAGGGATATCCGGGCGCTAGTCGCCGACACGCATTGCGTACTTAGCGAGGCCGTGAGCGAATTTCCGACCGGCAGTGTTGCATTGTCTTTTAGCGGCGCCGAGGATGTGGTCCTGATCGACATAGCGCACCGCCATGGCCTGCATCTGGACGTTTTCTCTCTAGACACTGGCCGCTTGCACGAGGAAACCTACGAGTTTTTGGAAGTCGTGCGCAACCATTACAACCAAGCTATCGAACTGTTGAGTCCAGACCCGACAGGGGTGCAGGAAATGGTCAAAGCCAAGGGCTTGTTCAGCTTCTACACCGACGGCCACGGCGAGTGCTGCAACGTCAGAAAGGTCCAGCCGCTGCAGCGCCAGCTGAATACGTTAGCGGCATGGGTTACGGGTCAAAGGCAGGATCAGGGTGTAACTCGCACAGCGCTTGTGCAGCGTCAAACCGATGAGGTTTTTTCCACCGACAGGCGCCAGCTAGTGAAGTTCAATCCGCTCGCGAACTGGGCTTCTGCGGACGTATGGCAGTACATACGAACTTACGAGGTACCCTATAACCCACTGCACGATCGCGGCTTCGTGTCCATCGGTTGCCAGCCCTGCACAAGGGCTACCGGCCCCTATGAACACGAACGAGCAGGTCGTTGGTGGTGGGAGCAGGCTGAGAGCAAAGAATGCGGCCTGCACGCCAAGCGCATTATCCCGCTGGTGCAGCGCTAAGGTAAGACTGCAACTATCTGCGCGACCGGCAATCAACGAACTGGAAGCTCCGTTTGTTGAAACATCGTTTCACGTTCCGTGGCAGTAAAGCATTCCTGCGCTTGGGCCACGGTTCTGGCATCCAAGTGAGGGGCGAAAGACTGGATAAAGTCCAGCATGTAACGGCGCAAAAAGGTACCTCGTCGAAACCCGATATGGGTCACGCTGGATGCAAACAGGTGACTGGCGTCGATACGCACAAGGTCCGTGTCCTGGTCAACATCGTAGGCCATTGAAGCGATAATGCCGACGCCCAGTCCCAGTCCTACGTAGGTTTTAATAACATCGGTGTCCGTGGCAGTAAAAACTACATTGGGCGTCAACGCAGCTGCCTGAAACGCATCGTCTAAACGCGAACGGCCGGTAAACCCGAAAACATAGGTCACGATCGGGTGATCGGCTATGTCCTGCAACGTCAGAGTATGAGGGGCCAAGGCCTTATCGGCCAACGGGTGATCGAAAGGCACTACGAGCGAACGATTCCACTCATAACAAGGCATCATGATCAGGTCCTTGAATAACTCCAGGCCTTCCGTGGCAATGGCAAAATCTGCAGCGCCAGAAGCCGCAAGTTCGGCAATTTGCGCTGGAGTTCCCTGCTTCATGTGCAGGGCAACATCGGGGTAGCTGCTGCGAAAGTTCTGAATCACGCCAGGCAATGCGTATCTGGCTTGGGTATGGGTGGTCGCAATGGTGAGCTCGCCTACCGCTTCAGCGGAACTTTCTTGGGCAATCTGTTTGATCGTACTGGTCTGGCGCAGCACTTGGGTCGCCATATCGATAATCTGCTGACCCACTTGAGTTACTTGCGTCAGATGTTTGCCGCTGCGAACAAAAATTTCGACCCCAAGTTCATCCTCTAACAAGCGAATTTGTTTACTCACGCCGGGCTGAGAGGTAAACAGCGCCTGAGCGGTGACTGAAACGTTTAAATCGTGGTTCACCACTTCGACAATGTATCGCAGCTGCTGGAGTTTCATGATTGTGATCCTTCAAAGTTCCGCGACAGGATACACAAGAAGTAATAAAAATTATTTTTTTATTCTTTTTTCGCCGATTGATCCGCATTGGTGATGCCATGGGGGACATGGCCGGTCGGAATGTGTGCGGCCGCGCGGTCACAGTGGGTAGCTTGGTCATCAAAAAATATGTCAGCCTCAAAGGCGCGCAAAAACTCCGTTTTATCCATCCCGCCCAAGAACAGCGATTCGTCAAGACGTATATCCCAGTCGCGCAAGGTGCGAATCACACGCTCGTGGGCAGGCGCTCCGCGAGCGGTAACCAGAGCGGTGCGAATCGGGCTTTGACCCTCGGGGAATTCTTGTTGCAGCCGGTGCAGTGCCGCTAAAAAAGCCTTGAATGGCCCACCGGCCAGCGACTCGTTCGCGTGATCCAGTTCAGATTCGCTAAAAGCCTCCAAACCGCGCTGCTGAAACACCCGCTCCGCTTCGTCGGAAAACAACACCGAGTCTCCGTCAAAGGCTATTTTGAGCAGTCCTTCCGCGGATTCCTTGGTGGGACGGGTACGGCCCAACAGGGTCGCTGCGGCAATATTCTGTGCCAAGGCTTGACGCACATCGTCGGCATTGGTGGAAAGAAACAAATCACAGTTGAAGGCACGAATGTATCGAAACGGGGAATCACCACCGCAGAAAGCCGCACGTGTTATGTCGAGCTCATGGGCTTTAATCGAGTTGAAAACACGCAAGCCTGTATCCGCCGAATTACGCGACAAAAGCAGAATTTCGACTCTAGGTTCGTTCCATATCTTATTGATATTAAGTAGTTTTTCAGCAAGATAAAACCCACCGCCAGGTTCCAGAGCAGTATCCTCCTGAGAAATTTGATAGCGCCGGTACGCTTCCAGCCCTTCTTGCTGGTATATCGCATTCGACACGCTCAGATCGAATAAAGCCGTGGATGAAATACCGACAGTAAGCGTTTTTGCGGCGCTACTTGGCTGTCTTTCGTTAGGCGATGTTGAGGCCGATGTACTGCGCGATGGCGTCATCTCAGGCGTCCAAATCAGGAATCAGTTCGCTCTCAAGTTTGTGGATTGCGTCCTTGAGCTTTAGTTTGCGTCGCTTCAATCGCTGGATGCGCATGTTGTCATGATGACGACTGGTCATTAAGTGATTAATGGCAATGTCGAGATCGCGGTGTTCTGTTCTCAAGCCCTCAAGCCAGCGCAGCTGCTGTTCGCGATCAGTATCAAAATCCACAATGTTCCCCACGCATCAGCCGCTCTAGGGCCGGTTAGACTAGGTCAAGCAGAGTCTCGCCCTCAGCCTCCAGCGCCATCAAGCGCTTGGTCCAATTCTCAAGCATACTGAAATGGCCCTCGCTAACGGCAAAGGCTTTACGGATTTCGTTTATCAAACACTCTTCTTCGATCTCAAAAGCGCCATCGGCGTAGCTGAGTTTGCACAGATTCATCAGCACGATCATGCGAGCACGACGGTCCGGAAAAATTCCCTCAACGCCGGGCAAGTCTAGATACTCCACCTCAAAATCCGCCGCAACGCCCATTTCACGGCGAAACGACTCCAGCATGCCCTCCTCGTTAGGGTCTAACAGACCATCGGATACAATGACATTGTGCGCCAGACGCAGCATGGCTTCACGTTGTTGCTGTGAGAATGTTGAGAGCCACATGTGATTACAAACTCTGGTTGTTGATCTGTGTTCAGTTCAGGTGGCTAAGCCATGACCTGCTGAACGAGGCTGCAAAACATGATCAGAACCGATAACCAACCCAGACCAAGAAAGGCCTTCATAAATAAGTTCTGATCAAAAAAATCTTCAATGAGGTGCCACATAACGCTTTCCTACCCTTGCATTGGCTTACTGCTATTTTCGTTGGTGCTGCGTGGCAACAAACTGGCCCACGTCGCCTCGTAACTTTAGCGTGAGTAGCCAACGGTTGATAGCGCAAGCCGCAAAAGATTGTGCGTTAATTGAGTCCTTGGGTAGACTTTGTAGATGTCTTTCGCCTTCGCGCATATTCCCACTCAGCATTTAGCAAAAATTGCCCAATCGGTCGTGCTGACGCCGAATGAGCGCCTGGCTAGAGAACTGAGTGCGGCATTCGATGAAGCCATGCTAAGCAGCGGTGCCAAGGCTTGGCCCACCCTAAAGTGCCAGAGCCTACGCAGCTTTTGGCTGGAGCAATTTCAGCAGTTAAAGCAGACCGGCAATATCACCGCAGAGTTGCTGTCCGAACACCAAATCAATCTCAGATTTCAGCAAGCCGCGCCCGCGGGATTTGGCCACCAATGTCGTCTTGCCAGCGCCACTTGGCTACTCACACGCCGCTACCAAATCGACTTGGACGACCCGCTAATCGAGCAAGGTCGAAGCGCCTATTTCCGCGATTGGTGTCATCAAGCTGTGCCTGCCGAAGCCAACGGTTGTCTGGTTGCAGAGGACTTACCCGCGCTGCTTACATTGCATACTGAGGCCATCGTTAGCGCACTACCCGGCCCCATCGTGCTCGTCGATGTCGAGCATCTCGCACCTGCCGAAGACGATTTTTTCGCCAAACTTGCAGAAGGTGCTCTATGCAAGGTCAGCCTGCTGGCCCAGCAAACTTGGCATCCGCACTACCGTTCAGATTTAGGCCAAACGAACATCGCCGCAACACCGCTGCAGCATGGCGCCGAAGTCAGCGTGCAGGGCTATGCTTCGCTGGGGCACGAACTTATGGCCGCAGCGCAGTGGTGCCAAACTATCCTGAGCACCCGGCCAGAGGCAAAAATCGGCGTTGTCGTACCAGATCTCAGCGCGAGCTACGATCGAGTGCTGCGGCAGTTCTCTGCTACCCTTGCCCCGCATCAGGACAGCCGCGAACCACCATTCGACCTGTCTGGTGGCAAAAGCCTAGCCAGCCAACCGGTCTGGCAGCACGCCAAGGTCCTGCTCAACTGGATCAACCGACCAGCGGATCAAGCAACCCTAGCGCCAATGCTGCATTCACCGTATCTGAGCCTGCCTTGGTGCGAGGGCCTCAAACAGCAGTGGCCCAAATGGGCGCGGCGGCAACTTACTCCCGCAGCGTTGGCTCGGCGGACAGATGCAGGGCCGACCCACCCCTTTTTGGCAGCGCTAAGCACACTACCATCCAAGGCAAGGCTCGATGTCTGGATCGAACACATGGTGAACCTGCTTGATTTGGCCCAGTGGCCACGCAGCCACGACCTCGGGTCTATTCAATTTCAGGCCACCGTAAAAATTCGACAGACGCTGAGCGCACTAGCAGCCGAATCCGCAGAGATACTGCTGCAATACACCCAAGCGCTGGAGCTAATCGACTGGGCGCTGGAGCAAACCTTCGCCCCACAGCGCCAAACCGCGAGGATTCAAATTCTTGGCATGCTCGAAACCACAGGCCTGCAATTCACCCACCTGTGGGTTTGTGGCATGAGCGCGGAGAAATTTCCTGGCAGATCTAAGTTGTCCGCCTTTATCCCGCGTCAGCTAGCAGTAGCCCACGGCATGCCGCGCAGCACCCAGTCCGAAGAATTGGAATTTGCGCAACGCACGCTGCGCGGGTGGCGCGAGCGTAGCCAAGTGCTGCGGCTGAGTTTTACCGACACAGACAGCGGCACGAGTGTCGCCCCTAGCCCCTTGGTAGCTGACTTACTCGAGCGCCAAATTGACAGCACCAAAGACGTTTGCGCTTCTCTGACTGGGCGCAATCCACTCATGCAGCCATCTCATGTTGCCCTGCAGCGCAGCCAAGATGCCAACGGCTCTGCGCTTGCGGCTGGGCCGGTAAGTGGCGGCACCGGTCGGCTGGAGCAGCATGCGCAGTGTCAGTTCAAGAGTTATGCCCTGCATCGGCTAAAGTTGCGCGAAGCAACACCAGCCAGAGATTTTCTTAACGCCATGGAACGCGGCAACTCTCTACACTGGGTTATGGAGCGCTTGTTTCAGCGCTACCCGGATTCACATGCAGCGACGACCCAGACAAACCAAGTTATCGAGGAGCTCTGCGCCCAAGCCATTGCCAGATACACCCATCTTCCGCCGCCATTCATCAGTCAGGAACAAGACCGCCTCGCCGCACTGGTGCAACGCTGGCTGACCCTTGAGGCGCAGCGTTTGCCTTTTCGTGTGCTACAAACAGAACAACAATACACACTAGATCTCGGCCCACTGCAGTTCGCCCTGCGTATTGACCGGCTAGATGAGGTCAACGGCGTGCTTGTGGTTATCGACTACAAAAGCGGCAAGGTTTCTACTGGGCCGGCTCTAAATGAGCAGTTGAGCGCCCCCCAATTACCCGCCTACAGCCTCATTCGCGATGACATCGGCGGCGTTTATTATGCTCAGGTGCGCGACGACGAATGCAAACTCGTCGGCTTAGCGGGCGCAACCGAGTAGTTAACCGAGGGCAAACACAGGCAGATTAAAGCCACAGCAACCCAACCCAGTTGGAGCACCCAGCAAAGCCTGTGGTCGGATCAACTACTGGCCGCAGCAGCGGAAATTGCGGCGGGCAGCGCCCATGTGGCCCCGAGCGCGAACGCCTGCCGCCACTGTCACCTCAAACCCCTGTGTCGTGTCGATGAAAAACGTCGCGCGGCGCAAGACACAGTATGACCACGCCACACGATCCGCCGGATCAGGCCGAACGCCAACGCGCGCTAGCAGTTGATCAATCCTTTATCGTTCAGGCTCCGGCGGGTTCCGGTAAAACCACATTGTTAGTCGAACGCTTCCTGCATTTGCTCGCGACCGTGCAACGGCCGGAAGAAATTTTAGCCATTACCTTCACGCGAGCGGCGGCTATGGAGATGCAGCAAAGAGTGCTCAAGGCGCTTGCTGACGATAATCCGACCACCCGAGCCATTGCACGCCAAGATCAAACCAACAACTGGCAACTGGCGCAAAACCCCCACCTCTTGAAAATTCAAACCATCGATAGCTTTGCGACTGAGCTTGCGACGCAGATCCCTGGCGCGCATAGCGCGGATGGCATGCGCATAGAGGAAAAGCCCACCCCCTTGTACGAGCAAGCTGCTCGCGGCGTTCTGAACCAACTCTTTGGTGCTGACTCTGCGCATCTTTATGTCAGCGAATTTATGGCGACACTGGACAACCACGCCGACAATGCCGAGCGCCTGCTCAGCATCATGCTCGGTAAGCGGGATCAATGGCTGGATGTGGCCAGACTAATCAGTGAATTTGCATTGACTGGCGCGGAACAGGTCGAGGCTACGCTCGATCATGCAGTAGAGGATTTGCGCTCGACATTGTTGTCCACGCTGGATCAAAGGTTGTCTGCCGATGACAAGGCGATGATCGCGCGCCTAGCCGATGCCACAGGTCACCCACCAGACATATCTGGCCTACTGCCGCTTCTGCTCACCCAAGGGGGCGGCATTCGTAAAACCGTCGACCGCCGACAGGGAGAGGCGTTTACGAACAAAGAGTTAAAGTCCGCTACGGTGGAGTGGCTACAAGATCTGCACGCCAGAAAGTTAGCCGGGTTACTGCAAGCCTGCGCCCTGCTACCGGAATCCAATAACGACGCCAGCGCACTGATCGCCACCAGCGTCACCCTTACCCTGGCCGCAAGTGAGTTAGAACAGCTACTGCAACAACAGCGCTGCATTGATTTTACCGGCATGCTGATGCGCGCGATGCAGGGTCAGCGTGACGAGCACGGACCCACAGATTTAGCCCTTTATTGGGACTATCGAATTAAACACCTGTTGGTGGATGAATTTCAGGACACATCCCGCAGCCAATATCAGTTCTTTAACTTGCTCACTGAGGGCTGGAGCTACGAGGGCGGCAATACATTCTTCGCTGTCGGCGACCCCATGCAGTCTATTTACCGCTTTCGCGATGCTGATGTGTCAATCTTCAGTCAGTGCTGGCAGCAAGGCCTGCCAAATGTGGCTCTTGAGCCACTGCAACTGAGCGCGAACTTCCGTTCCGATAAAGCTCTAGTGGACTGGAACAATGAGCTGTTCTCCACTTTGTTTCCGCGCAACTCACTACCGGAACTGGGCGCCATTCGCTTTCGCCTGCAATAGCCCAGCGAGTTCTCAGCCAGCGCAAGCCTAACGATCCACCGGCTTTACAGCTGCAAGAGTTTGCTGACGAAACCTCAGAAGCCGAAGCCATTGCCCGCCATGTGCAGGCGCTGATAAAAAACCGGGCTGCCGATGGTGACTGGTCCATCGGCATTCTATGCCGCGCCCGCGCGCACCTGCCGTCGTTGCTCGATGCCCTAAAACGCGCAGGCATCGCTTTTACAAGCACCGATATCGACGCCCTGGCAGAAGAACCCATCGTCCGAGATTTGCTCAGCCTGCATGAGTTGTTGCTACGTCCAACCGCGCGCCTCGCCTGGTTTAGCATCTTGCGCAGCCCCATGGTGGGACTCACCCTCGGCCACCTTGAGGCCTTCGCTGACGCTACTGACTTGCCGACCAGTGTGCAGCTGCAGGCAAGCCAAGGCCCAGCCCTGGCCAGGCTCAGCACGGCTTATGCGTGGGCGCAACAACGCTTATACGAAATTCCTATCTGTGAGGTTATTGAGGGTTGCTGGATGCGCTTGGGCGGTGTCGACGCTTACCCCGCTGCCAGCCTTGCACATGCTCAGCGCTGGTTTGATCTGCTCGAAAGTATGGGCCAGGACGCGCTTGAGCCTGCCCGGGTACTTGCCAAGACTGCAGACCTTTACGCCGAGGACAACAGCCAATCACAGGTCAGGGTAATGACAATTCACAAATCCAAGGGTTTGGAATTCACCCATGTTGTACTGCCCAACTTAGGCCGACGCGCACGCCCACAAGAAACCGATTTACTGATGTGGCGACCAACCGACGGCGGATTGCTGGTCGGCATCAAAAACGATTCAGTGCACAAGTGGCTCGCGTTTGAAGAAAAATCCCGAAGCGAGAACGAAATCAAACGCTTGCTCTATGTCGCATGTACTCGGGCTGAACAGAGCCTATGGCTTAGCAGCGCCAGTTATGCCAACCAGCCCGCTGGTTTAAGCCAACATCTGCCGACCTTTTCGAGACCTCAGGAGTCCGACCGTGGGCATCCATCTGGCCAGACACAATCCAGCCAGACCGTTGCTCCGCATGCGGTCGCACAAGCAAGGCAGAGCGAACTGATTCACCTCCCCAGCAACTATCAGTGGCAGGCAGAAGTTGCGGCTGAACACACTGCTGTAGGTGCGTCTAACGAGGCCGTGGATTCAAGCCTTGTGGTGACCCTGGACGAACGTTCAAACCGATTCAATTTATCCCTGGGAAACCTTGTGCATCGGGCTTTGCAGCAGCTGGGCGAACGCCAGCGGCTCGGCCGCCCCTTTGATCAGGTATTGCTCGAGCAGCAGCTGCGACAGTATTTGCCCCGCCTTGATTCAGAGCCAGACCAGTGGCCACAGGTAATGGCTGCAGCATTGCGACATATCCACACCACACGCGGCAGCGACACAGGACGTTGGCTGCTCGATGCGCATGCTGATGGCCGTTTTGAATGGCCTGTAACCACGGTAGTCCATGGCATCCCAAGACGGCTGGTAATGGACCGTGTTTTTTGCCACGACAACACTTGGTGGATTGTCGATTTCAAAACCAGCATGCCCACAGATGATGACCTGCTAGATGCATTTATAGGCGAAGAAATTCAGCGCTATCGCGGTCAACTAGAACAATACAAACACGCACTGACCTTGCTGTTAGCGGAACGGCCAGCACAGTTTCAATCTCCAGCGGCAGCAAACTTGCCGATAAAAACCGCCCTATTCTTCACTGCATTGGGTCGCCTTGAGGTGTACGCATAAGCCCGCAATGCGTTGCTTGACGCCGCTGTTTCAAGACATTGCTTTTCTAGGACGTAGGTTTACCATGCGCCCCCGCATCAGTGGCCCGAGGCCACAGCACCAAGCGCCGAATGCAAGGAGAAGCGTGTGCAACTGGAAAATTTAAACGTCGAGCAACAAGAAGTATTGATCACACCGGAGCAACTCAAAGCTCAGCTGCCGGTTAGCGAATCGGTTAGAGAAGCCGTGAACGGTTATCGGCAAACAGTACGCGACATCGTCGATCGACAAGACCCACGCATGCTGGTCGTGGTCGGTCCCTGCTCCATTCATGACGTGGACGCTGCCAAGGAATACGCCACGCGCCTGCATGCACTGTCGCAAGAAATTGCCGATCAGGTATTTGTCGTTATGCGGGCATACTTTGAAAAGCCGCGTAGCACAGTGGGCTGGAAGGGTCTTATCAACGACCCTTACCTCGATGACAGCTTTAAAGTTGCCGAGGGTCTTGAGATTGGCCGCAAACTGCTGCTGCAACTGTCCGAGGCGGGACTGCCGCTGGCTACCGAAGCGCTGGACCCCATTACCCCTCAATACTTACAAGACCTTATTTCTTGGTCTGCGATTGGCGCCCGCACCACAGAGTCACAAACCCATCGGGAAATGGCCTCTGGACTGAGCTGTCCTGTCGGTTTTAAAAACGGCACCGACGGTTCTCTAGGCGTTGCCATAAACGCGCTACAGTCGGTGGCCAGCCCGCACCGATTTTTAGGCATTAGCCCAACCGGGCAGGTCAGCGTCATCCAAACCAAGGGCAACGCCCATGCCCATGTCGTGCTGCGCGGCGGCAGCGCCGGTCCCAACTACGCGCCCGAGCACATACAGGCCTGCGAGGCAGCCTTGGCGAAACTCGATTTAACCCAGTCGATTATGGTGGACTGTTCCCACGCCAATTCAAACAAGGACCATCGTCAGCAGCGTAATGTGGTCGACTCAGTACTAGAACAAATTGCCGCGGGCAATCGCTCGATTACTGGCCTGATGATCGAAAGTCATCTGCACGGTGGCAACCAAGGCATCAACAATCCAGATGGGCTGCAATATGGTGTATCGATCACCGACGCCTGCATTGATTGGGAAGAGACTGACGCCTTGCTGCGCAAGCTGGCCGCGGGCCTCGCCAACCGACCGGCATAAGTGACTCAGTGCTGGGCCCAGTGCGCGATTCGCACGCTTAAGAGTAGTAAGCGTTCTCCGTCATCGTATGGTCGGTCATATCTTTGACCGCCGTCAGTTCCGGTACCCGCTCCAGCAGTGTGGTTTCCACGCTGCCCTTGAGGGTGAGGTCAACTGCGGAGCAACCCTGACAGCCGCCACCAAACTGCAGTACAGCCTCGCCTTCCGCGGTTAGTTCCACCAGCGATACGACGCCGCCATGGGCGGCTAAGCCTGGGTTTATCTCGTTGTACAAAACGTAGTTGATGCGATCTTCTAGCGGTGCATCCGGGCCAACCTTGGGGACCCTGGCGTTGGGGGCTTTAATGGTTAGCTGACCACCCATTTGGTCCTCTTGATAATCGACTTCAGCATCTTCCAAATAGGGTTCACTGCGACCCTCGAACCATGCACGAAATCCCTCATATTCCACCGCAATATCACCCTCTTGTTCTTCCCCAGGGCGGCAATAGGCGATACAGGTTTCGGCCTGTGGCGTTCCAGGTTGAGCAACGAAAACACGAATGCTAACGCCCTCATCGTCTTGTTTGGCAAGCAAGCCATGCAGGTAGGTTTGTGCGCTGACGGAAATCTCGATCATCTTCGACCCTGCTAATACATTGATAATGCGGGCGGCCATTGTACATCACCACGGCCCTCATAACAGCGTCGTGGCTTATACACAGAGCGAACGTCATCATGAGTAAAACTCACGCTGGTCCGCTACCGACTGATTTGTTCTAAACCTTACGCACTCATAGAGTATTGGAACTTTTTTATAGCCCTGCGCCTAACTTGGGCGCTCGCCGACAGGACAGTGATGCCAAGCCACACAACCGACTGCGCCAACGCGCCAGCCCATATGCGTCCCACACGAGCCAGCCTATTGGCCTTAATGAGGCAGAGAATTCTGGTACTCGACGGCGCTTACGGCAGCGCTTTCCAAGGCTACAGTCTTGCCGAAGAAGCCTTTCGCGGCGAGCAGTATGCGGACCACGATTACCCGCTGCAGGGCAATCACGACATACTAAACCTTACCCAACCGGCCATCGTCGCTGAAGTTCATAACGGCTATCTCGCCGCAGGCTGCGATATCATCAGCACCAACACTTTTAACGCCACCGCCATCGCACAACAAGACTTTGGCACCGAAGACATTTGCTTCAACATTAACGAGCAGGCGGCGCATATTGCCCGGCAATGCGCGGACGCTTACAGCAGCCAAGCGAAACCACGATTTGTCGCTGGCAGTATCGGCCCTACCAACCGTACAGCCAGCATATCGCCAGACGTCAACCGCCCAGAATTTCGCAACGTGGATTTCGCTCAGCTTTGCGACTCTTATCGTGAAGCGGCACAAGGCTTAATCGCTGGCGGTGCCGATCTGTTCTTGATTGAAACGGTATTCGATACCCTCAACGCTAAGGCTGCCATCGCGGCCATTCATGAAATCAACTCGGCCTTGGCTAACCCGTATCCGTTAATCATCTCGGGCACGATTACCGACGCCAGTGGGCGCACGCTGTCAGGTCAAACCTGCGAAGCGTTCCTATATTCGGTAGAACATGCAAACCCTATTGCAGTGGGCCTGAACTGTGCACTGGGGGCGGAACAACTGCGTCCCTATATCGGTGAACTGGCCCGCCTGAGCCAAAGTGGTGTCAGCGCCCACCCAAACGCTGGGCTCCCGGATGCATTTGGTGAGTACACCCAAGGCGCTGAGCAAATGGCTGCTTTTATCGCCGAGTTTGCTCAGGCCGGGTGGCTGAATATTGTCGGCGGATGCTGCGGTACCACACCCGAACATATTGCCGCCATTGTTAACGCAGTCGATGGCGTAGCGCCGCGGGCCTTGGCGCCCGCCGCTGCCGACCACACAACACAGCAACACCAAGGACCGTTCAAATCTGCATTGAAGCTGGCTGGACTTGAGCCCCTCAAACTCTCCGAGGATTCACTTTTCATCAATGTAGGCGAGCGTACCAACGTCACTGGGTCAGCCAAATTCGCGCGACTGATCCGGGAAAACCAGTTTGCACAAGCATTGGATGTAGCACGCCAGCAAGTGGAAAACGGTGCCCAAATCATCGATATCAATATGGATGAAGGCATGCTCGACGGTATTGAGGCGATGCAGCATTTCCTGAATCTCATTGCAACTGAACCGGATATTTCCCGTGTGCCGATCATGCTTGATTCCAGCAAATGGGAAATTATCGAAGCTGGACTCAAGTGCGTTCAGGGCAAGGCCATTGTTAACTCGTTGAGCCTGAAAGAAGGCGAAGAGGCCTTTGTTGAACTGGCCCAACGCTGCAAGTCTTATGGTGCCGCCATGGTCGTCATGGCTTTCGATGAGGACGGTCAGGCCGATACTTATCAGCGCAAGATCGATATCTGTCAGCGCAGCTTTGATGTGCTGACTAAGCAGGTGGGCATCGCCCCTGCCGACATCATTTTCGACCCTAACATTTTCGCCATTGGCACCGGTATAGACGAGCACTGCAACTACGCGGTCGACTTCATTAACGCCGTAGCTTGGATTCACGCGAATCTTCGCGGCGTCGCCACATCTGGAGGATTAAGTACCGCTTCCTTCGCGTTTCGCGGCAACAATGTGGTGCGCGAAGCGATCCATACGGTATTTTTGTATCACGCCATACGGGCTGGCCTGACTATGGCAATCGTCAACGCTGGGCAGTTGGGCATCTACGACGACCTGCCGCAAGATTTGCGCGAGGCAGCCGAAGACCTGGTACTCAACCGCCGCGAAGACGCCACCGAACGACTGCTTAAGCTTGCACAAACTTACAGCGGTGAATCCACCAGCAAAGCCGTGCAAACCCAAGCGTGGCGCGAACTTCCTGTGCGCGAACGCCTCTCTCACGCGCTGGTGCAGGGCATTAACAGCCATGTAGTAGCAGATACTGAAGAAGCGCGACTTACCGTGAGTCACCCGCTTGAGGTCATTGAAGGTCCACTTATGGACGGCATGGGGGTGGTTGGCGACTTATTTGCTAGCGGTAAAATGTTCCTGCCCCAGGTGGTCAAAAGTGCGCGGGTAATGAAACAAGCAGTCGCCCACCTTGTGCCCTTTATCGAAGCTGAAAAAGCCAGCAAACCCGGCACCCGAGTACGTGCCAAGGGCAAAATCGTTCTTGCTACGGTGAAAGGTGACGTGCACGACATCGGCAAAAATATCGTCGGCGTTGTACTGCAGTGCAACAATTACGAAATCATCGACTTGGGCGTGATGGTTACAGCGGAAAAAATCCTGCAAACCGCCATAGCGGAAAACGCCGATGCCATTGGTTTGTCTGGGCTGATCACACCGTCGCTGGATGAGATGGTCAATGTAGCAAAGGAAATGCAACGCGCAGGGCTGGATATTCCTCTACTGATCGGCGGTGCCACCACCAGCAAGGCGCACACTGCGGCCAAAATTGCACCCTCTTACAACAATCGTGCAACAGTTTACGTTAGCGATGCTTCCCGCGCCGTTGGCGTCGCGGCGAAACTTCTTGCACCTGAGGAGACTTACCAAGCCTATGCTTGCCAAGTAGCAGCGGAATACGCGCTGATTAAAAATCGCGTCGAGGCGCGGCGCGAAAAACGCGCCTTTCTCACCCTTGATGCAGCCCGGGCCAACCCGCTGGACTTCGACTGGGGAAGCTATACGCCGCCGCGACCGCGACAGCCAGACGTTCAAGTTATTCAGCCCTCGCTCGAGCAACTCGTACCCTATATCGACTGGTCACCGTACTTTATGACTTGGGAATTGGCGGGCAAATTCCCGCAAATTCTTACCGACGAAGTGGTTGGCGAGGCAGCAACATCGCTTTGGCAAGATACCCAAGAGCGACTGGCATGGCTCATCGACGACGGCCGCCTAACCGCCAAAGGAGTGGTTGGCATCTGGCCAGCAAACAGACTTGGTAAGGACGACATACGCCTTTACACCTCAGAGGCTAGAACCGATACGCTCGCAGATCTGTATCACCTGCGACAGCAAACGCCCAAGCCTGACGATCTGAGTCCGAATCTATGCCTTGCAGACTACGTGGCCGCAGATGGCATCAGCGACTACGTTGGTGGCTTCGCCGTTACCAGCGGCATCAACTTAGAGACCATACTCGAGGACTTCCCCAATGACGACTTCAACCAAATAATGCTCAAGGCCCTAGCCGATCGCTTCGCAGAGGCTTTTGCCGAATACCTGCATCAGCGGGTGCGCCAGGAAATTTGGGGCTATGCAGATGACGAAACACTGGATAACGAATCGCTAATCAAGGAGCGCTATCGGGGCATTCGCCCAGCACCGGGCTATCCTGCCTGCCCAGAGCACAGCGAGAAAGAAACGCTGTTCCAGCTGCTGAACGCCCAGGCCCTAACAGGTATTGAGCTCACTCAGAGCTACGCCATGAGTCCTGCGGCAGCAGTCAGCGGCTGGTACTTTTCGCATCCAGAAGCGAGGTATTTTGGGGTTGGCAAAATCGACGACGATCAGGTCGCCGACTACCGAGAAAGAAAAGGCCTAAGCGACGATGAGGCAAGACTGCGGCTGCAGCCTCTGCTGAGTGAATAACGCACCCATGGGAAGGTCGAGCAAGGCGATTGCGCGAACTATCGCAGCAGTATTACCCTGCTCGTGTCGCTCGCAGACTCGCCCAGCTTTGCCCGTCGAGAGACTGTGGGGCTAGCGACCCGAGCTCTGGTGATCAAAGATCGAAAGCCTAGATATCGAAAGACCAGCCTGAGATGTAGAAAACACAGAACGCTAAGGCAGCGGTGAAAATCACTAAAATAGCCTTGGCGTCAGCCACAGTATCACTGTCCTGTCCCTGTACAGACAACCCTATCTCTTGTGCTGCAGGCTCCTGCTCATCGCTCATATCACCCCCTTTGCCGTTGTTACTTAACGCGACTCAATTATAGGCCGACCGCGCAGCAGTACAAGCGACCAAGCACTTTTCCCATTGCAGCTACGCGAGATTTCGTCGGCACTAACGAACGGATCTTTGCTTAGAACAAATCAGACTGACAAGAGGTGCGCACCGCCACGCTAGAATACTTCGCCGTTTATTTGCCAACCATTTTTTGAGTTCGTCCTAGGAGTCATCGGCTGATGTATCAATACAGCGAATTTGATCGCACCTTTGTCAATCAACGAGTCGCCCACTACCGCGATCAAACCGCCCGTTATCTCGACGGCAAACTGTCCGATGATGAATTTTTGCAGCTGCGCCTGCGCAACGGTCTATACATACAGCGCCTTGCGCCCATGCTTCGCGTCGCCGTGCCCTACGGCACTTTATCGAGCAAGCAACTGCACGCGCTGGCCGCCATCTCCAGAGACTACGACCGCGGTTACGGTCATTTGAGTACGCGCCAAAACATGCAGTTTAACTGGCCGGCTGTTGCGGATGTGCCCGACATTCTTCAGGCGCTAGCCGATGTCGATATGCATGCGATTCAAACCAGTGGCAGCTGTATTCGTAATGTCACCACCGATCAGTTTGCGGGTGCGGCAGCAGACGAAAGCATTGACCCGCGCCCTTTTTGCGAACTGCTACGACAGTGGTCGACCTCGCACCCAGAATTTGAATGGCTGCCGAGAAAGTTCAAGATCGCGGTTACCGGAGCTAAGGCCGACCGGGCTGCCGTCGGCGTACACGACATTGGTATGCGCATCTACGGCACCGCTGCGAACCCTGCTTCGGCAGAGATCGACATATATGCTGGCGGCGGCCTGGGCCGGACACCGGTTTTGGGCGCGCTCATTCGGGAACGCCTGCCGGTGCAACATCTGCTGACCTATACCGAAGCGATTATGCGGGTATATAACCGCTACGGCAGACGCGACAATAAGTACAAAGCGCGCATCAAAATATTAGTGCGCGCACTCGGCGCAGATGGCTTCAAGGCCCAAGTGGATGCTGAATGGGCCCATATCAAAGACAGCGCGAGCAAAGTGCCACCCGAGGAACTGCAGCGACTCAGTCAGTTTTTCCAGCCGCCACTGTTCGTCGAACAACCGGACAACGCTGCAGCACTTGCAGACTTGCGTTTTGCAAACCCGAACTTCAACCGCTGGCTGACTCATAACATCAGCGCGCACCAAGCGCCGGGATACGCCGTGGTCACCTTGTCCACCAAGAGTCCGGGCGTCCCTCCAGGCGACGTCAGCGCTGAACAAATCGATGCTGTGGCGCGCTGGGCAGCACAGTTCAGCTACAGCGAAATACGGATCAGTCACGAACAAAATTTCGTCCTACCACACGTGCCCGTGAGTGGTTTATTTGAACTGTGGCAGCAAGCCTGTGCCATGGGCCTTGGCAGTCATAACATCGGCCTGCTCAGTGACATCATTTGTTGCCCCGGTGGCGATTACTGCTCCTTAGCCAATGCCAAATCGCTGCCTGTAGCCGAAGCAATTCAACGCCGATTTGACGATTACGACTTCCAGTTTGATCTGGGTGAAATCGATTTAAATATTTCCGGCTGCATGAACGCCTGTGGCCATCACCATGTGGGCCATATTGGTATTCTCGGCGTGGATAAAAAGGGTCAAGAATTCTACCAAATATCCCTTGGCGGACACGCTGGACACTCTGGCGACGCCCCGCAGTTGGGGCAAATTGTTGGGCCTTCAGTGGCCAGAGCTGAGGTATGCGACGTGATCGATAAAATTTTACAGGTGTATCTGCACAACCGATTTGCTGACGAGTCCTTCCTCAACTGCTTCAGCCGTATTGGCATGGCGCCCTTCAAGGAGAGCATTTATGCCGCAGCTGCTTAGAAAAACTGAGGGGCAATGGGCCATCTCTGAAGAGCCCAAGAGCCTATGGCAGAGCGAAGCCGAATGGCAGTCAGGACAAGCACTGTTGGTAGCCGTGGACAGCGAGCCCAGCGTCGAGTGGCTTGCAGCGAGCAGTATTAGCGTCGACTTCCCAGCACTTACCGACGGCAGAGGGCTGTCGTTAGCGGTACTACTGCGCACCCGTCTCAACTACCGCGGTGATCTGGTGGCGACAGGCAATGTGCATGAGGATATCGCACACTTCTTGGCGCGGTGCGGTTATAACGTGATAGAGCTGCCAGAACACAAGGACCTCAACACCGCGCTACAGTGGATAGCACCCCATACGGGCTTTTATCAGGCGTCTGTGGACAGCCCAGCGCCTGTATTTTCGCGCACGTCGGGTTAGCGAAACTCTGCGGGAGAGCGATCGAGTGCCGCCATATTCATTGGCATCCTTTGATAGTCTTGGGCCATGACAGACCCACATATCCTGCAATCTTTTTTCTTAATTTTTAGCGGTGCCGCGTTGGTGGCAACCGTGGCGCTATACACCCGTCAGCCCATGCTCATCGCCTATATTGCGCTCGGCTGTATGGTGGGGCCCTACGGTATCGCACTGGTAGACGATACCGGTCTGCTAGCTGCGATCGCAGAAATCGGCATTATTTTTCTGCTCTTTTTAGTGGGTCTGGACCTTCCTACCCATAAGCTGAAAAACATGCTGGGCGAGTCTTTGCTAACCGGCCTTGGCACCACGGCTGTTTTTTTCAGTGCCGGCGCGGCAGTCATGCTCGGGTTTGGCTACAGCACCACCGAGGCCGTTATCGTTGGTATTGGCATCACTTTTTCCAGTACCATTTTGGGCATCAAGCTGTTGCCAACAACAGTACTTCACCACCGGCATGTGGGCGAAATCGTCATCAGTCTGCTACTGGTACAAGACCTTCTAGCAATTATTGCACTGCTACTCATTGGTTATCTTGGCGGCGCAGGAGAGCAAGGCAATATGACTCTGCTGGCCCTAGCGCTCGGCTTACCTGCCGTCATTGCCGGAGCTCTGCTCATTGTCAGATGCGCTGTGCTGCCCTTACTGGAGCGCTTTGACGCCTTCCACGAATACATTTTTTTGCTCGCCATAGGATGGTGCTTGGCCATTGCACAAGCGGCACATAGTCTGGGGCTATCTTATGAGATAGGTGGCTTTATCGCTGGCGTCAGTCTTGCGACCAGCCCGATTGCCCAATACATCGCCACCCACTTAAAACCGCTGCGCGATTTCTTTCTTGTGCTGTTCTTCTTTACCGTTGGCGCGTCGATCAACCTGCAGGTGTTGGCCAGTGTCTGGCTGCCCATCCTGACTCTTGCTGCGGTTATTTTACTACTCAAACCTTGGACCTTTGCGCGCCTCCTACAGCTCCAAGGAGAGACACAGTCCAGTGCGCGGGAAGTTGGCTTGCGGCTTGGCCAAGCCTCGGAGTTTTCGCTCTTGGTAAGCTATATGGCCCTAAATGCCCTGCTGCTGAGCAGCGAGGGCGCGGTCATTCTACAGACCGCAACCGTAATCACACTGCTGGCCAACAGCTACTTCGTGATCTCAAAATACCCCAACCCCATGGCCGCGGATCCAGCGCTGCGGCGAGATTGAGCGCTGCGGCGAGATTGAGCGCTGCGGCG
>JAACDW010000175.1 GCA_009936775.1 Pseudomonadota bacterium | reverse complement strand
TGGCGCTGCTCATCAGCTCTTACGCACTTGATGAGGTCGCTCAATTTAGCGTCGTCGTCGAGACCGTAGTAACCGATGGCAAGAGTCGGGGCCGGAACGTTTTCCACGAGGCCGTCTTCCACCATTTCAAGGTAGCTGGTGTAGCTTCTCACTGCTTCTTCCTCGAAGTAATGCACCATCAAATGAGCCGTCTTCGAAGAGCAAACATATAACAGCAGGTAGTAGTTCCAGAAAGTAGCTTGCGCGGCCAAAATCAACCACCGTTCAAAAACGTTCGGTTTGGCGATCTCGATGAAAAACATTAGGTGCATGCGTTCGTTTTCAGCCTCGGCAAGCAGCTCACGAATCATTGGGCCATATCCCGTCCGCATTTGCCTGAGGCTTTTGAGGTGGATCCACATGCCGCCGACCATGCCGGGAACGGCGGCGATAGTCTCCAAAACGACGGCTCTGTGACCATAACGACGAGCAAAGAATTTATCCGCTATGAAGCGGAAAAATAGCGTCTGTGCTTTAGCGAAGTTTTCACAAAAGTTAAATTTCATATCTTTTTTCCTGTTGTTGACAACTCAATAAAACAAAAAGAGTGGGCACCGTGTTTTGTGGCGAGTTTTCTGCGCTGCCTGACCTTCGCTGGTGCGTATAACCCGTAAGCGCTGCGACTCGGCTTGACGCAGACCGCCGCATCATTGACGGTGCTTGCTGGTAAGGGATGCGGACGACCAGGTAGAGGCCAAGAGACCTCATCAGCAAGCCAGAGCTGGCGACAGTTTTCTACGCCCAGTCCTGGTCCATGTCCCATGTCTTGCTGCGACGACGCGCCCATGCAAATTCTGAGGGCGACTCGTTTACGGTAAGTTTCCCATGGCCTTTGCTGCAATGGCATGGTGACAAGCTCCGCTTGCCTAGAGCACTGGGAAGTTGTCTGTTGCAAGGGGCTGACTTGTTTTTGCGTTGGCACCGGATGATCCACCGACTGTGTTTGCTACTTTTCGTAACACTAGGCTTTCGCCAATGTGGAGACAAACGAATATCAGATGTTTAATACATTCCACTGAGTGGATGAAAGGATCTTACCGGCAGCTCGATGGCTACTTGCCATCCCACGCCTGTCTTGTCGCAGCGTCAAGAAGGATTTGGCGGTTTTCAGGGGTTGCTGCTGGTTCTGATTCTCCGAATATGGCTCGAATCCAATGGCCGTCTGTCGCGTTTGGTAGAGTGATAAAGCGTTTGCCTAGCTCTTCTTTTTCGCGCTCCATGAGGGCGAAACGCTCGTCTGTGTCATCGGTATAGTAATCGCGTTTGAAGTCATTGAGGTCATCACCTTACAGTAGCGCTAACTCGCCAGTGGTGCTGATGGCCTCTCTGGCTGGGGCTGTGTCAGACGAGTCTCGGAAAACTGTCAAATGCCCCCGGTCGGCGAGGGGTAATGCCAAATATTGAAGTTGTCTTAGTGCATAGTTGTAGGTGTTTGGTTCCTGATCTCGATCAGTGACATAGAAGACTTCCACACTTTGTTTTTCGCAGCGTCGCAAAAATTCTCCAGCGCTCGGCACCAGCGAGATCAGATTTTTGGGTATCCATTCGTCCCAAATGTCGTCGTTGAAAAAGTCGATTCCTTTATTGATCAAGTAACCCAAGTAGCTGCAAGCGTGGACGATCGTATTGTCTATGTCGGTTATTACGGCAAGAGGGCGCTTTGAATCGTCGTGTTGCTGCGCCGCTTGGTCTACCCTGAACATCGCGAAGTTGAACGCCTGATGGCAAAGCGCTGCAAATTCTGCCGCGGTCGAAGATCAGGCCACCGCCCATAAGAGTGGGTTGTGTAGCAGTTCAGCAAGGTGCTAAGCGCCCTTGGTTCTGCCTTGGTGGAGCGGGTCATGAAGGGCGCTGTAAGGCCATCTGCAAGGATTGTCGTCATCAATGTTCTGCGATGAATTGTCGTGTCTTTTGCAGTCACGTTTGCCACTTATTGTGTTTTTACTGCGCTTACAGGCCGGCCATTAGCCTGACGAACGAAACGAAAAAAGGCACGTAGTATCAGACTGTGTCGCGATCCGCGGGCGTTTCTAACGGTTGTATCGGCCATTGAAAGTCGTTCGCGGGCTGATCTGGATATACCTCTGGTCTAAAGGCTTTACATATAGTTAACTATATTAACTTCGCTGCGCGTGGGCGCGGTGCAACCGATGCAGGTGAAAGGTTTATGCAGTTTTATCGAACGCCGGATGAGCGTTTTCACAATCTTGTCGAGTTTCCATTCGAACCTCATTACCTGCACATCGACGACGGGCACGGCGCGGAGCTGCGTATGCACTATGTTGATGAGGGACCCAAGAATGGGCCGATTATTCTCTGCGTGCATGGTCAACCGGTGTGGTCGTACTCATTTCGGAATGTGATCCCGCCCTTGGCGGCTGCGGGTTATCGCGTAATTGCGCCTGACCTTGTGGGCTTTGGCCGATCTGATAAGCCCATTAACCCGCTGGACTATACCTTCGCTGCCCACGTGAAGTGGATGCACGATTTTGTTTGTCGGCTGTCGCTTAAACAGGTTAATTTAGTTTGCCAAGATTGGGGCGGTCCGATCACGCTACGCCTTGTTGCAGCTGAACCTGATCGTTTTGCGCGCGTGGTGGTGTCAAACACCGGGCTGGCCGATGGGCAAGCCATCTCGTTGGCGAAGGCGCCCAAATTGCGGCAATTTTTGGCGCAAACCCCGGTGCTTAACACTGAAGATTGCGATAACGCAATGCGGCAAGGGCTGGGTGAGCGTGGTGGCTTTCAAGACCAAGCCAAGAACGCAGCTGATGGCATCGACACACGTCCGCCGTTCATGTATTGGATACAGCATTGCGCCAAGTCCGACGATTTTAACCCCGGAGCGATGATGCAGCGTTGGCTAATGCGCTGTACGGACGCACAGCAGGCGGGCTACGCCGCGCCGTTCCCGGTCGAAGCAGCCAAACAGGGGGCGCGCAGATTTCCTAGCCTGATTCCGCTGTTTCCGGACGATGTTGAAGTAACTGCAAATCGTCAGGCGTGGGCGGTGCTGCGTCAGTTCGATAAGCCGTTTCTGACCGCCTTCAGTGAGGACGATCCCGGGCATATGGATCTGCGCTTCCAAGCAGAGGTGCCTGGAGCAGCAGGACAGAAGCATGTTCGGTTTCAAAACGCCATGCACTATACCCAAGACGATGTTGCGCAAGAATTTGCAGCGGCAGTGCTGGCCTTTATAGCGGACAATCCCTAGCGGCTGCGGCGGCAAGATGCAGTGGTCGTTTGCACGCGTTGCGGACATTGTCATTGAGATTAAAAAGCACTGCGAAAACAGCAACGGTTAAGCCACAGCCGCAGATTTGCGGCCAGTTAAAACAACAGGAGGAACAATGTTTGAAGGGCGCTATATCATGTGGGGCGGTGAGCACAGCTTGTTCACGCGTAAATTGCAGGCAATGCTTAACTATCTTGCATTAGATTATGAGTTCCAGCTAAAGACAGCGGCAAGCGGCCCCATGGTAGAGGGCCGCTTAGGCACTCACTTTATCCCCGGGCTGCAAACCCCAGAGGGGTGGTTTATTCACGACTCCACACCCATTGGTCTGATGCTCAACGCAAAGTACCCAGACCGTCCGATTCTGCCCAGTTCCCCGGTGCAGCGTATCGCCGCGCACCTCTTGGAAGACTGGGCGGATGAATGGTTTGGACGCTACGCGATCAGCAGCCGCTGGTGTTATCCCGAGAACATTGAACATGTAGCGCTCGGTTTTTATGCAAACTCCATAGGCAAATTTTTTAGCGAAGGGCTAACCGCAGAAGAAAAACAGCAGGCGCTGAAAATGATTGAAGGCGTGCGCGATAATTTCGGCCTGCGCGCCTGCGCCAATCGGGGTTGTGGCCCAGATCAAGCCGCCGCCGTCAGAGCAGACTTTGAGAAGCTGATGAGCGCCGTCGAAGTGCACTATCAGCAGCACTCGTTTTTGCTAGGTAACTGCGCCAGTCTGGCAGATTTCACCTTTGCTGGTTTGTTCAAGGCGCATATTGCTGCCGACCCTGAACCGCGCAGCTGGATTGAAGGCTGCGCGCCAAGCATGCTCGATTCCATGGAACGGGTATTTAACGCGCGCTCGGACGGGGCCAGCTATGCGCCAGATGATGCGCTACCAGACACCTTGAAGCCCTGCTTCGAGCACATGCGCGATAGCTATCACCCGTTCCTTCGAGTGTCCCGAGAGGCCCTAGCGGCTGGTGAGAAGTGGTGCGAGGGGGATCTGGGTGATGGCCCTGTGGCCATGCGGTCGCTGAAGTACAGCGAGATCAGCCGCTGTCATATCAAGGCAGAAATTGAAGCGCTGTCCACCTCGGACCGCGCGGCGGTGGACGCAGTGCTGGGCCCCATGGGGGTGTTGGACGCCTACTTGCTGCCTGGGATTTAAGTCGCCAAAGCAGACGATCTCCTGAGCCTATGCAGGATAGGCCAGCAACTCGTACACAGCGCTGGGCGCATCAAGTGGTCTTGATCAGATCGACGATAATCTTCGCCACTTGGTCTGGTGCACCTTCCTGCACGAAGTGACCACCGCCCTTAATCGTCGCATGCGGCAAGCCCTTGGTGCCAGGGACCTTCTCTTTGAATAGCGTTTCGCCACCCCGGGTCACTGGGTCATCGTCGGCGAATGCACACAGGAAGGGCTTATCGAAGGTCTCGAAAAACTCCCAAGCTTTGCGCTGTTCCTCCACAGAGGCAGAAGTGGGAAGCGTGGGTACCTGACTCGGCATGGCTCTAGGCCCCATTTTGAAACTCGGGTCGGGAAAGGGAGCATCGTAAGCCTTGGCGAGGGCGCTGGGCAGCGGCGATGTGACGCCAGCTTTATTCAACAGGAAC
>JAACDW010000174.1 GCA_009936775.1 Pseudomonadota bacterium | reverse complement strand
CAGTATCACGTTTCGACAGCTCTCGAGAGAGCTTAATGCGCTGCGCTTCGCCACCAGAAAGCGTAGTGGCAGACTGGCCCAAACGAATGTAGGACAGGCCCACGTCTTTCAGAGTTTCCAGCTTGCGAGCCAGCATCGGCACGGCGGCAAAAAAATCCGCCGCGTCTTCGACGGTGAGATCTAGTACCTCATTGATGTTTTTACCCTTGTAGCGAATGTCCAGCGTTTCGCGATTGTAGCGTTTACCGTTACAGGTATCGCAAGGCACATAAATGTCTGGCAAAAAGTGCATTTCCACCTTGATCAGACCGTCGCCCTGACATGCCTCGCAGCGCCCGCCCTTAACGTTAAAACTGAATCTACCGGGCTTATAGCCCCGCGCCCGCGCTTCCGGTACTTGGGCGAACAGCTCGCGTATTGGCGTAAACAGGCCGGTATAGGTGGCTGGGTTAGAGCGCGGCGTACGGCCTATGGGACTTTGGTCTATGTCTACCACTTGGTCTAAGTGTTGCAACCCGTCGACGGCCTCATAGGGTCGAGGCTTCAGCGTCGTTGCCTTGTTCAGAGCCGTAGCCGCAATCGGGTATAGGGTATGGTTAATCAGAGTCGACTTGCCCGAGCCAGATACGCCGGTTACGCAGGTCAATAAGCCGCAGGGGATGGTCAGCGATACGTCTTGCAAATTGTTGCCGCTGGCCCCGGTCAGCATCAGCATCTTGTCAGCGTTTGGCGCGTTGCGTTTGCTCGGCACGGCGATTTTTTTCGCGCCACTCAAATATTGGCCAGTGATAGATTTTTTGTTCTTGAGAATGTCCGCATAGCCGCCCGCCGCCACAACTTTGCCGCCATGTACCCCCGCGCCGGGCCCAATATCAATCAGGTAGTCGGCCTTACGCATGGCCTCTTCATCGTGCTCGACCACAACCACGGTATTACCCAAGTCCCGCAGGTGCTCGAGTGTTTTCAGTAGCCTTTCGTTGTCGCGCTGATGCAGGCCAATAGAGGGCTCGTCCAAAATATACATAACGCCTACCAAGCCAGCGCCAATTTGGCTTGCCAAACGTATACGCTGAGCCTCACCGCCAGATAGCGTCTCGGCGCTACGGTCGAGGGTGAGATAGTTCAGGCCGACGTCTACCAAGAATTGCAGCCGCGCCTTAATTTCCTTCAGAATTTTTTCCGCAATGGTGGCGCGCTGCCCCTGCATTTTGAGCTTGTTGAAGTGCTCTAGGGTCTGGGAGATCGACTGATGGGTAATATCTGGCAAATTTGAAGCACCAACAAATACATGGCGCGACTCCTCGCGCAGGCGCGTACCGGCACAGGAAGGACAGTCGGTGACGCGCATAAACTTTTGCAGGTTCTCGCGCACCATGGACGATTCGGTTTCATGAAAGCGCCGCGCCATATTGGGCAGCACGCCCTCGAAGCGATGGGTGCGCTTGATAATGTCGCCGCGATCGTTGACATAGCTGAAATCGATGCGTTGCCGACCGCTGCCGTTGAGAATTACCTCCCGGTGTTTTTTGCTGAGCTTCTTAAAGGGCAGTTCAACATCAAATCCGTAGTGCTCGGCAATGGAGTTGAGCATATGAAAGTAATAGACATTGCGTCGATCCCAGCCTCTGATTGCGCCTTCCGCCAATGTCAGTTCGTCATCGGCAACCACGAGATCAGGATCAAAAAACTGCGTCACACCCAAGCCATCGCAGCCGGTGCAGGCGCCAGCGGGGTTGTTGAACGAGAACATTCTTGGCTCCAGTTCAGCAATAGAGTAGCCACAGGTTGGGCAAGCAAAGCGGGCGGAAAAAATGCTGGCGGGCATGTCCTCATCGTCCATATCCACCACCTGAGCCACACCGTCGGACAGATTAAGCGCGGTTTCAAAACTCTCTGCCAGGCGCTGGGCGATATCGTCTTTGATCCGTACACGGTCAACTACGGCCTCAATGGTGTGTTTTTTGTTCTTATCCAGTGCGGGGGCATCATCAAGATCCACCACCAACCCATTGATGCGCGCGCGCACGAAACCATTGCCAATAAGCTCCTGAAAAACATGCAGGTGCTCGCCCTTGCGTTCGTTTACCACTGGCGCCAGCACCATAATGCGTTGGTTGCGCATATTTTCGATGACTTGGTCGACCATCTGGCTAACGGTTTGCGCGTCCAACGGTAAATCGTGGGTAGGACATCTTGGCTCCCCCACCCGGGCAAATAACAGGCGCAGGTAGTCGTAAATTTCGGTAATCGTGCCAACGGTTGAACGCGGATTGTGCGAAGTTGATTTCTGCTCAATGGATATCGCTGGTGACAGGCCCTCTATCAAATCAACGTCGGGCTTTTCCATCATGGACAGAAATTGGCGTGCATAAGCAGACAGTGACTCCACGTAGCGGCGTTGCCCCTCGGCGTAAAGCGTGTCAAAGGCAAGCGAGGATTTTCCCGAACCGGAGAGGCCGGTAATGATGACCAGTTTGTCCCGAGGAATGTCTAAATCGATGTTTTTGAGGTTATGGGTGCGGGCACCGCGGACAGCAATGGTATCCAAGGTGTAAATACTCGTGGCAATTGAAGGGTGGGCAACATAACTTGATCGCGTCAAGGCAGCAAGGGAACCGGGTCAGTGTAAGCAAGACACAAGTAATAATTGGCAGATTGCTCACCGCAGTTTGCGTCTGTTCTCATTGGGTGGTCTGTGGGTTTACACTACACTAGAACAACGACTACTTTTTCGGAGATAGGAATGGCGCGAGGCATCAACAAAGTCATGCTAATTGGCAATTTGGGCCGCGACCCAGAGACCCGCTACGCACAAAACGGCAGCGCGGTCACCCGCTTTAGTGTCGCCACATCTGAAAGCTGGAGAGACCGCACCAGTGGTGAGCAGCAAGAGCGCACGGAATGGCACAACGTGGTCTGCTTTGCGCGGTTAGCCGAAATTGCTGGCGAATATTTGCGCAAAGGCTCCAAGGTATATATCGAAGGCAGCCTGCGCACCTCAAGCTGGGAAGCGAACGGTGAAAAAAAATACCGTACCGAGATTAACGCTCGAGAACTGCAAATGCTCGACAGCCGCGGCGGCATGGGCGACGGCGGATTTGGCGGTGGTGCAGCAGCAGGCGCTGCGGCAGGAGGCGGCCAGAACGACGGCTACTCGAGTGCGCCTAGTGGGTTTGATGCTCCAGCGGCGCCCGCACCGGCAGCCAGCGCCAGCCTTTCCGACGATGACTTTGAGGACGATATCCCTTTTTAGGCAGCCTATTTGGGCAGTCTAGGTAATTTGGGCCGTTGCGGGATGGGTATTGGAACCGGAAGTCTTCGCGGCGGATGCTAGAGGCCGATAAGTAAAAACAGGCCGGCCCCTAGCAGTAGGCGGTAGACCACATACGGGGTCATGCCGAAGCGATCGAGCAAGCGGATAAAAAGTGGATGCTGACGTAGGCACTGACAAAGGCAAGCAAGGCACCGACGCAAATCGGCGCAACAGCCATCGAGCGGTCGTCCTGCAGCAGATCCATGGTTAACAGCAACTGTGCCCCTGCAATGGCGGGAATTGACAGCAAGAACGAAAATCGCGCAGCGCTCACCCGACTTAAGCCAATGAACAGAGCAACCGTTATGGTAATGCCAGAGCGCGAAGTGCCGGGAATCAGCGCAAGCGTCTGAGCAAGACCAATCCACACGGCGTCTGCCCATAGCACCGTGTTGCGGCTGCCGCGCTGGCGGTCTGCAACCCACAGGGCTGCCGCAAACAGCATCGTCGTAGTAGCGATCACTGGCAGGGTGCGCAGTTGGGCCTCGACAAAATCCTTGGTGGTAAATCCCACGACGATCACCGGCAACGTGGCCGCTGCGAGTTTCAGCAACAGATCCAAGTGCTCATCGTAATCTGCAGTGCGCTGCATCAGTGGTGACATACCCACCGCACGGATAAGTCCCGGTGCGTGAGTGAGCGCGGTCAGCATAAGTTGCAAATCACGGCGAAAGTAAACGAGCACGGCAAGCAATGTACCAAAGTGCACGGCAACATCGAAAGCAAGGCCCTGATCCGGCCAGCTAGAAAGCTGAGCAGGCAGCACCAGATGCGCAGAACTGGATATGGGCAAGAATTCTGTCAGGCCTTGAATCAGGCTCAGTACGACAACTTGTATCCAATCCATACTCAGTCCTAGCAGCGTCAGAGCGGCAGTCGGCGGAGTTTATCATCACACCGTGGTAAATGACGGGGCAAAAGCATCCGGCGTAGAATGGGGTTCAGTCGTAGTGAAAAGCACGCCGGCAGGGGCGTCGCTGCAAGCCAGCCCAATCGACCAGAAGAGTCAGAAAAACGCAAAAAATAACAAGATAAGGAACAGCCCATGAGCGAACAGCCTGAGTTTGATCTACCTCTCTTTCCGCTGCGCACGGTGCTGTTTCCGGGCGGCATTTTGCCGCTGCGGATCTTTGAACCCCGCTACGTCGACATGATTCGATGGTGTATGCGTGAGTCCCAGGGGTTTGGTGTGGTGCTGTTGCGTGAAGGTTCAGATGTGTTGGATGGTAACGCTGCGGACGCAGCGAAGCAGCAAGGAGCACACATCTTTGATATCGGCACAGCGGCGCAAATCATCGACTTTGATCAGGCCGATAACGGTTTACTCGGCATTGTTGCCCAAGGTACGGAAAAATTTTCGGTTCAATCCCGCTATGTGGAAACAGATGGCCTAATGCGCGCTCGGGTGCGTACCCTGCCAGAAGTAGCGCAGCCGCTAGCGACGGGTTACGAGGCTATGGTCAGCGTGCTCAAAGACCTGCTCACCCACCCACTAATTCAAGAGTTAGACCCTCAGGTTGATTTTGAGCAAGACAGCTCGGTCGGGCATCGGCTCGCCGATCTGTTGCCCATCGCGCCGGAACTTAAGCAATGGCTGCTTGAGATGTCGGACGCTGAGCAGCGGTTGCAAGAGCTGCAGGACATCATCAAGCAACTTGCCAGCTAGCGAACCGTCAGCACGCTGGATGGTCTGTAGGGCCGGTATTTTTCCTCAGACGCCACTGGGTGCAGTGAGTTAATGTCTCTATAATGCGCCCATGACAAACGATATAGCCACATACATTGCCGACGTTGGGCGCAACGCGCGAGCAGCGTCACGCATCATTGGTAGTGCCAGTTCCGCTCGCAAGTCCGAAGCGTTAAAGCGGATTGCCGCAGCCGTGGACGCTGCGCGCGATAACATTCGCACGGAAAACGCCAAAGATATGGCCGCCGCCGAGCAGCATGGTATTGATCAGCCGCTAATCGACCGCCTGCTGCTGAATGACAAAGGCATTGATCAAATGATCGAAGGCTTGCTCCAGGTCGATGCGCTGCGAGAGCCGGTTGGCGAGATGAGCGATTTTAGCTACCGCCCTACGGGCATTCAAATTGGCAAGATGCGTGTCCCGTTGGGGGTTATCGCAATGATTTACGAATCGCGTCCCAACGTCACCGTCGATGCAGCCAGCCTGTCGCTGAAGTCTGGCAACGCCTGTATCCTGCGCGGCGGCTCGGAGGCATTTCATTCTAATCAAGCGATAGCGGCTTGCGTCAGCCAAGGCTTAGCGGCGGCCTCGCTGCCCGAAGCTACGGTACAACTGCTCAACACCACAGACCGGGCTGCGGTAGGAGAGTTACTGAAGTTGCATGAGTATGTTGACGTGATCGTGCCGCGTGGCGGCAAGGGACTGATAGAGCGCATCAGTAACGAATCACGTATCCCCGTCATCAAGCACCTCGATGGCATTTGCCATGTGTATGTCGATGCAGATGCTGACGCCGACATGGCGGTGGCCATAGCCTATAACTCCAAAGTGGAGAAGCTGGCAGTCTGCAACGCCATGGAAACCCTGTTGGTGCACGAAGCTGTTGCCGACACAGTACTGCGCCCACTGGCCGATCAGTTGGTTCAAGCGGGCATCGAACTGCGTGGCTGCGAGCGCGCCCAGGCGGTGGTACCGATGCATGCAGCAACACAGGCAGATTGGGGCGAGGAATACCTTGGCCCCATATTGTCAATCCGCGTGGTCGATGACATGGCCGCAGCCATAGCGCATATCAACCGCTATGGCTCCCAGCATACCGATGTCATCGTTACGGAGAACTACACCAAGTCGCGAGCCTTTATCGCCCAAGTCGATTCAGCGTCGGTGATGGTCAATGCCTCGACGCAGTTTGCGGACGGTTTTGAGTATGGCCTTGGGGCCGAGGTTGGTATCTCCACGGATAAAATCCACGCCCGCGGGCCGGTTGGCCTTGAGGGCCTAACCTCGCAAAAATATGTGGTTTATGGTCACGGCGAGATCCGTCATCGCTAGCAGTCAAGTGCGGTTACGTCAGGATGGCCGATGAGAATTGGCCTCTACGGTGGCACATTCGATCCGGTACATCTTGGTCATGTTCATGCGGCGTTGGCTGTGCAGCAGCATCTTAGCCTTGATCGGGTACATATGATCCTGTCTGCGCGCCCCGGCCATCGCCAGCAACCACGCGCCACCAATGCACAACGCTGGGAGATGCTTCAGTTGGCCTGTAGCGCTCACGACGCGCTGGTTGCCGACGATACCGAGCTGCGTCGCGAGGGTAAAAGCTATGCTGTAGAGACCCTGCGCCAATTCCGCCAGCAGTACGCTGATGATCAGCTGTGCTGGATCATGGGCATGGATTCCTATGTCACCCTCCCCACATGGGAACAATGGCAGTCGCTGCTATGTTACGGCCACTTGGTGGTGCTACGAAGGCCCGACCACGAGGCGGTAACAAAGGCGCCCCTGCAGGCTTATGAAGATCAGTACAGGTCTGCTTGCATAGACCAAGCCAGATTCGGAAAAATTGTTTTGCTACCTCTGCCAATGCGCAGCATTGCGGCCTCGCGAATACGTGCGATGCGCGAACAGGGCCAAGATATTGCAGAACTAGTTGATCAGCGAGTGTGCTCCTATATCAAACAGCATGAGCTTTACCTAACCCAGGAGGGATCATTTGAAAGCGAGTGAATTGCGCGACCATATTGTTGCTGCGTTGGAAGACCTAAAAGGCATCAATATCGTCGTCCTCGATGTTGCCGCCTTAACGCCGATGACCGACTACATGATTATGGTCACGGGCACATCAAACCGTCATGTCAAAGCCTTGGTCGATACGGCCAATGAATCGTCCAAGGCCATTGGCCTGCAGCCCTTGGGCATCGAAGGCAGAGAAAGTTACGACTGGGTTTTGGTCGATTTGGCCGACGTCATCGTGCATGTAATGAATGAGGAGGCGCGTAGCTTTTACGAGCTCGAGCGTCTCTGGTCCGATCTCGATCAAACCGATACCACTGGCACTGCAACCGTTGAAGCACCGGCGCAATCCACCGAATCTGATGCAGCCGACGTTGCAGATAATGAAGCAGAATACGAAGCCGGTGGCTGATTCAGGAATCATTCCGCGCTAATGAAGCTGCGCGTCATCAGTGTCGGCAGTAAATCCCCAGCGTGGATACGTCAGGGTTTCGATGAATATGCCAAGCGCATGCCAAAGGCAATGGGGCTGACCTTGATCGAAGTTGCCGCCCCGCGTCACCATCAAGACAGCGCTAAGATTGATGAAGACGAAGCAAAAAAAATCGCCGCGAAAATTCAGCCTACTGATTGGGTAGTGGCCCTAGAAGAGCAGGGCAGGCAGCTCAGTAGCCACGCGCTGGCCAAAGAGTTAGAGGGTTGGCGCGAGTTAGGTAGGGATGTGGTGTTCGTTATTGGGGGGGCTAACGGGCTGGCGCCAACGCTCCTGCAGCGAGCAGACCAACGACTTTCTCTTTCGGCGCTCACGTTTCCCCACTATTTGGTCCGAGTGTTAATTGCAGAGGCCCTGTATCGCGCATGGAGCATCAGCGTGGGGCATCCTTATCATCGTCCATGATCTCCACGAAAGCTCCATTATTTGAGTAAAATCAAAGGTCTATCATGCCCTGCGAAGCACGCGGTGTCTGTGGCGATCGGATAACAGCGGCAGCAAAGGCAAGGATCAGGTTTGGCGTTAGAGCTTTCCATCAAGGATCAAAATCAAGAGGTCGAGTTATTCGTCCGTCGCGCAATCACTATGTTCGTTTTGGTTGTGCTGATGCTTGGCCTGATCGCGCTGCGGCTGCTGGAATTACAGCTGTGGAACCACGATACCTACAAAAGCCGTTCTGACGACAACCGCATTCGAGTGCAAACCTTGGCGCCGCCGCGCGGCATGATTTACGACCGCTATGGCCGCCTGCTGGCCGACAACCAAAATGCAGCCTCATTGGCGTTAACTGTTGACGACATGGACGACCTGTCCGCCACCATCAATTTACTCACCGATGTGCTGCAGCTTTCCAAGCAGCAGCGCACGGCAATCTATGAACGTATCGAAACAAGCCGCCGCCCGGACGTGGCCCTAGTGGTCATCGATTCTTTGAGCGAGAGCCAAGTGGCTCGGCTCGCCGTGAATCGACATCTATTGCCCGGAATAGAAGTCGTCAATCAGCTGGTACGTTTTTATCCTTTTGGCCGTGTAGCCGCTCACGCAGTGGGGTCCGTGCGGCGCTTAACCGACGAAGATTTGCGTAACGCCGATCCGGTGCAGTACAGCGCGACTACCTTTATTGGCAAACGCGGGGTTGAGGCATATTACGAGCAACAGCTGCACGGTCAGGTCGGCTATCAGAAAGTCGAAACCGATGCGCTGGGCAGGGTCAGACAAACCCTCGATGTGCAAAGCCCCTCCCAAGGCAAGGCGCTGCGCCTGCATTTGGATATAGACCTGCAACAGGCGGGTGTCACCGCCTTGGACGGACGACGCGGGGCCATCGTCGCCCTAGATCCACGCACTGGCGGGGTTCTGGCCATGGTCAGTCCACCTGCCTATGACCCAAACATTTTTGTTTCGGGGATGACCGAGACGGTTTTTGCTGAGCTGCGCTCGTCGAGCTATGTGCCGTTATTCAATCGAGCAACCAACGGCCAATACGCCCCGGGCTCCACCTTTAAGCCCATCGTTGCCATGGCGGGCCTCGCCTACGGCACAACGACTTGGGACCAAGTCATTGAGGATCGTGGTGCTTTTCAGCTGCCGGGCCAAGAGCGGGTTTATCGCGACTGGGCATGGACCAAGGACAACTCTGGCGGTCAGGGTATGGTGGATTTGCGCAGAGCAATCTATCGCTCCTCAAATGTGTACTTTTATGATCTGGCCAGCCGCACCCCAATCAAAGATTTGGTCAGCTTTGCCGGGGAATTTGGCCTCGGCAGTAACCTTGCTCTGGACATACCACACGCCAGCGCCGGCTTGCTACCTGATCCGGCGTGGAAGCAGGGCGCTAAGGGGTTGCCTTGGTATCCTGGAGACTCAGTGAATATGGGCATCGGTCAGGGCGATTTACTTGCTACGCCGCTGCAAATGGCAGTAGTGGCCGCCACCTTGGCTAATCGCGGACGGCGAGTGTCGCCGCGTATGTTGTTAGAAACATTCGACAGTAATGCCGACAGCACAGACGCAGCGACAGAATTTTCCGGACGCGTTGGGGACGTCGGTGGCCGAGCGACGCAATTGGCTCTTGAAAAGGTCAATGCCGAGGACTGGGAGAATATGGTGCAGGCTATGGAAGACGTCGTGCACCGGGGCAATCAGGGCTTTCGCGGCAACGGTACCGCTTGGGCCTACATAGGCCAAGACATCGACTACCGCATGGCAGGCAAGTCCGGTACTGCGCAGGTTGTCGAAATCAGTCAGGGCGAAGAATACGACGAGGAAACCCTGTCCGAATTTGACCGCAAACATGCATGGTTCATTGCCTTCGCGCCAGTACAGAACCCGACTATCGCCTTAGCGGTATTGGTGGAAAATGGCGGCGGTGGTAGTTCCGTGGCGGCACCGGTCGCCCGAGCAGTAATCGATGTACATATGGCTCAGCAGCAGGCTATGGCGCAGCACGCTGTAACTAGCTCAAACCGATTTGTTGCGCGCTAAAGGCATATGAGCAACATCGACTTTCAGCGCAGCCTGTCGCCCTATGGCGCGCCGGCTGACAGCGCGCCGCGCTGGTACTACCGCCTGCACATCGACCCAATATTAGTTGTCTTGCTGAGCGTGGTGATTGTCTATGGCTTGGTCGTCCTGCGCAGCGCAGTCGACGGCAACGAGGCGCTGTTTAATGCGCAGCTGCAGCGCATGGGAATGGCCTACATGGCCTTGATCGTTGCAGCACAAATCCCACCGAATTTTTATTTGCGTATGGCGCCGTTGATTTACTTGCTGGGATTGCTTTTTTTAGTCCTTGTCCTGTTCTTTGGTGTCACTGTAAAAGGCTCACAGCGTTGGCTTGAAGTGCCGGGTTTGTTGCGCTTTCAACCATCGGAGTTAATGAAGCTGGCGGTGCCCATGGCCGTTGCTTGGTACCTGCAAAAGCGCAGCTTGCCGCCCCGCCTCAAATACACCCTGATTTGTTTGGTCATTATCGCCGTGCCAGCCTTGTTGATCGGACGGCAGCCCGATCTCGGCACCAGTATCTTGGTGTTTGGCGCTGGCATCTCGGTGCTTTTATTAGCCGGGCTCGCCTGGCGCTGGGTGCTTTGGTCGTTGGTTGCCATGGTGGCTGTAGCGCCACTGCTATGGCAGTTTGTGTTGGAAGGGTATCAGCGCCAGCGTATCTTGACGCTGTTCGATCCCCAAAGTGACCCGCTGGGTGCCGGCTGGAATATTATTCAGTCTACGACGGCAATTGGCTCGGGCGGTCTGTTTGGCAAGGGTTTGTTTCAGGGAAGCCAAAGTTATCTGGATTTTTTGCCTGAGGCGCGAACCGACTTCATTGTCGCGGTAATGGGCGAAGAGCTGGGTTTCGTCGGTATTGCATTGTTATTAGTACTCTATCTGCTGATTATTGCCCGCGGCCTTTGGCTCGCCGCCCAAGCAGGCAGCACCTTTGGTCGTCTGCTAGCCGGCGCCTTTGTGCTAACATTTTTTGTCTATCTCTTCGTCAATGTGGCGATGGTCAGCGGAATTCTGCCCGTTGTTGGCGTACCCTTACCCTTGGTCAGTTATGGTGGCACCTCGGCCATCACATTGATGGCTGGATTTGGCATCATTATGTCGGTCCGTACCCACAAGGCTTGGTAAACGAATATGATGGAACATGTACTCTCGCCGCCATGGCTGGCACGCAGACTATCCTATGGGCAGAAGCTTGTGCATTTGGGTCTACTGCTGCTTGCTCTCAATGCCACCATCGCCGCCTGCGTAGCGGCCGAAACGCCATACTCGCAGCGCGCTGAAGTGCAGGCCTATCTCGATGAGCTGGTGCAAGAGCATGGCTTTTCGCGCATCGCGTTAGAAGAAGTTTTTGCCCAAGCATATCGTCAGGAGCGCATTATCGAACTGATGTCGCGGCCAGCCGAGCGCCGCCTGCTGTGGCACGAGTACCGCAAAATTCTGGTAGACGAGCCAAGAATCAGCCAAGGCGTCATCTTTTGGCGTGACAACCTTGCTGCGCTGGAGCGAGCAGAAGCGCAATACGGGGTGCCGCCAGAGATTATTGTTGCGATTATCGGTGTGGAAACCCGCTACGGCCGCATCATGGGCAACTTCGGCGTCGTCGATGCCTTGAGCACATTGGCCTTCGATTACCCGCCACGGGCAGAATTTTTCCGCGGTCAGCTGACCGAGCACCTCCTGCTATCCCGTGAGGAAGGCAAAAATCCGCTCAGCCTCAAAGGCTCCTACGCAGGCGCCATGGGCTTTGGTCAGTTCATTCCCTCCAGCTACCGCAGCTTTGCCGTGGATTTTGACGGCGATGGCATACGCGATATTTGGAACAACAAGGTCGACGCCATTGGTAGCGTCGCTAATTACTTTGCGCGTCACGGTTGGGACGGCAGTGCAGATACGGTTGTTCAAGTGGCCCTTGCTGAGCAAACCACCGAGTTGCAGGAGCTGGCGAATAGCGGCCTCAAGCCAATCCGCACGGTTGCCGATTGGCGGGCACTAGGAGTACTCGTCGACCCCAGCGAACCCGGTGACCGCAACGCAACGCTGATGCGCATGCAGCAACCGGGTGAAGCCGAGTATTGGCTTGGATTTGACGACTTCTACGTTATCACCCGCTACAACCACAGTCGGCTCTATGCCATGGCGGTGTATCAACTCAGTCAAGCGATTCTCGAGCGGCGTGAGGCTTAGTATCGTTGTCTAGGTTTGCATTGCCCAATGCTCTGAGGCGACGCCTTCGCGGCCTCGCCCTGGTCGCTGCTGTCGCGATGCTTTGGGGCTGTGCTGGGGTAACCGTGCAAGGGCCATCAACAGATAGCGAGAGCGACCGCGCGCCGGTTCTGACATCAGCCCAACTGCACAGACTCAGCCGCCTGCCTGATCCGCAGGTGGTGCCGCTTAAGCCAAGTGCCACAGGCAACGGCCCGGAATATGTGGTTTGGGGCCAACGCTACCGCGTACAGCCTACGGCGCAAGGGTATCGTGAGGACGGTATAGCTTCATGGTATGGGGTGAAATTTCACGGACGGCGCACCTCTAGCGGCGAGCCATTTGATATGTATCAGCTCACCGCTGCCCACCGCTCACTGCCCATTCCGGTTTATGCCCGAGTCACGAATCTAAGTAATGGTCGTCAAACCATTGTTAAAATTAATGATCGCGGGCCTTTTCACGATAACCGCATTATCGATCTGTCCTATGCGGCGGCGGTAAAACTCGATTTTCACGAAGCGGGCACCGCCCGGGTTCGGGTCGAGGCGTTAAGCGAAGCGCAATCGCAGGTGGTTGCCGACTCAAATCGCGGCAACTCTACGCCCCAAGGTTACTTCGATGTCGGGCAGTTCGCGTCCGCAGAGCTGGCGCGCGGCGCAGCATTAACCTTGCTGGCCGTGGAGACCCTCCCGGTGCAAGTGTTCGCCCGCTCAGAAGGTGGTTATGGCCTGCGGCTGGGGCCAATGCAGTCGTTAAACAGCCGTGAACGCCTCCGTGCTTTGCTGATCGCCCTAGACATCGGTTTGCCCACGCTGGTGCATGAACGCTAGTATTCTCAACTTTCGATGGAAGCACTTTATGCGACGGATTGGTCTTGTTCTGGCTGCCCTCATCTTCAACCCAGCCTTGGTTGGCGCGGCAAGCTCTATCCCGCTGCTGCCGCCGCCCAATCTGCAAGCGAGCTCTTATTTGTTGATCGATGCGGACACTAACAAGGTGTTGGCAGAGCACAATGCTCGCGAGCGCAACGCCCCAGCCAGTTTGACAAAAATCATGACTGGCTACGTGGTGGCAGAGGAAATTCGTCGTGGGCGCTTGGGGCCAGAGGAGAACGTGCAGATTAGCGTCAAAGCGTGGCGCACTGGTGGCTCGAAAATGTTCATTCGGGAAGGCACTCAGGTTCAAGTAGATGACCTGCTAAAGGGCGTCATCATTCAATCTGGCAACGATGCCAGTGTTGCGCTGGCCGAGCATATTGCTGGCGACGAAGCCCAGTTTGCTGATCTGATGAACCAACAGGCCGAGCTGCTGGGTATGCAAGATACCGAGTTTCGTAACGCTACCGGATTACCAGACGAACAGCATTACAGCACCGCTTGGGATCTGGCACTGCTAACCCGTGGATTGATTCAAAATCACCCTCAACAGTACGCGCTTTACTCAGAAAAGAGCTACACCTATAACAACATCGAACAGCCTAACCGGAACCGCCTGTTATGGCGTGACCGCTCGGTAGATGGTGTAAAAACCGGTTTTACGAACGCAGCGGGCTATTGTCTCGTGGCATCAGCGGAACGCAACGGTATGCGTTTGATCAGCGTGGTGTGAGGTACAGAAAGCGACGAGGCGCGCATGCGCGAAAGCCAGAAACTGTTGTCCTACGGGTTTCGCAACTATGAAACACGTGCGCTTTATCAGCCCAACACCGCCCTACAGGAGCAGCCGATCTATTACGGCGAGGTAGAGTCGCTGCCGCTTGGGGTAGCTGAAGAAGTGGTGCTGACGTTTCCCAAGGGCTATTACAAAGACATTCAGGCTTCCATTACGGTACCTGCCTATTTCGAAGCACCGGTGCGGCGCGGTGATGCCATGGGTACTATCGAGCTGAGCTTGGCAGACGAGGTAATTTACAGCGGGGCCGTCGTCGCACTTGCCTCGGTAGAGGAGGCGGGCCTGTTGTCGCGCTTTGGCGATTACATTTACCTCCTGTTCGATCAGCCAAACGCGGATGAGTGATGCGCATCAAATAGAATTTCCCTGCCGTTATCCGATAAAAGTCATCGTCGCAACGGTAGCGAATCAGGTCGACGAGGTGGTGGAAATCCTCGGCCGACATTCACCCAACACAACCCCGGCTGACATCGACCGTCAGCCCAGTCGTGGGGCAAAGTTTGTCTCGCTGCGAGTAAATTTGTGGGCCGAGGGCGAAGAGCATCTGCAAACCCTTTACCGAGAACTCCTCAATCACCCTGCGGTGCGCATTATCCTGTAGCGCCACCGCCCGAGCAGTCAGGCGGGTCATCTATGCCAAAGCACGACAGTAACGACATTGCTAAGGGCGACAGAGTGCTGGTCAAAGACCTAGGCCGGTCAGACTATGAGCAAGTGTTTGCGGCCATGCGTGACTACACCCGAGCGCGCGATAACTCTACGGGCGATCAAATTTGGTTAACCGAGCATGGGCCGGTTTTTACTCAAGGCCAGGCGGGCAAGGCCGAGCATTTGCTCGCACCCGGTGATATTCCCGTCGTGCAATCTGATCGTGGCGGCCAAGTGACTTACCACGGCCCCGGACAAATTACCGCCTACCTGTTGCTAGACCTGCGACGCAAGAATATGGGTGTGCGTACTCTGGTATCAGGCATTGAGCGCTCGTTGCAAACTCTGCTCACGCAATACGGCATCGCTAGCGACCTGCGCGATGGCGCCCCCGGGGTTTATGTTGGTGCTCAGAAAATTGCCCAACTCGGTCTGCGCGTGAGCCGTGGGTGCAGCTATCACGGCCTCAGTTTGAATGTCGACATGGATCTCGAGCCGTTTGGCCGCATCAACCCTTGCGGCCTGCTCGATACCACGGTCACCCATATGGCGGCCTTTGCTACGGTGCAAATGCATGATGTGAAACAGCGCTTATTGGAGTGCTTGTCTGCACAGCTGCAGCTGGACCTGTAGTCCCCCTACAGCGGCGCTGACTGCTCCAAAAATCCGCACTAACGCGAATTTTAGCTCGCCGCACACACCGGGCAGTGCGGGTTTCTGCTCAATCCAATGCGCTGCCATTCCGCGTACTTGCCGTCGAAGAACAGCACAGTGCCCACCAGACTTTGGCCCACACCGGTGAGGCATTTAATGGCCTCCAGCGCCTGCGTGCTGCCGATCACGCCGACCAAGGGAGATATCACGCCGTTGTCTGCGCAGTTGAGTTGGGTCTCGGCCTCTGTGTCAGGATACAGGCACTGATAGCAGGGCGAATTAGGCACGCTGGGCGAAAAGACACTGACGTGGCCCTCCCAGCGCACAGCGGCACCGCTGACCAGCGTTTTACCCTGTTGCCAGCAGGCGCGATTGAGCAGGTACCGGGTTTGGGCGTTATCCGTGGCGTCAATCACCAGATCCGCGGCGGCCACCTGTTGGGTAAGTGCGTCACCGACTAAACGCTGGGTGATGGCATGGACTGTGGCGGTTGGATTAACTGCGCTAATCGCTGCTGCAGCCGAAACCGCTTTGTTGTGGCCAATATCGTCGTCGCCATGGGCAATTTGCCGCTGTAAATTAGATGCGTCGACCTTGTCGTCATCGACAATAACAATGTTGCCCACGCCGGCTGCGCCCAGATACAGCGCAATAGGCGAGCCGAGCCCACCCGCGCCAATCAGCAGCACCTTGGCCTGCAACAGTGTTTCTTGCCCTGCCACGTCAAAGTCCGGCAGCATAATATGCCGGCTGTACTTTAGAAGTTGCGCATCATCCATGGGTCAATTGTGCATCATGCGCGCCCTTTTGGCCCCAACTCACACGTTCGTTACCGCCTAGGTCCCTGCGGGTTTGTGGCGCGCTAAAGCCGTTTGCTGCCAGCAGTGCGCGCACTGCCGCGCCTTGGTCATAGCCATGTTCGAGCACCAGCCAGCCGTGCAAGTGCAGATGCCTGGCAGCGTCGCAGCAGATCTTGCGCAGGTCCGCCAAGCCACGTTCTTGTGCGATCAGTGCGTGGCTAGGCTCTGCGTGTAAGGCGGCAAGGTGTGGATCTGCCGGATCAATATAGGGCGGATTCGCCACGACAATATCGAAACGCCCATCGATACTGTCGAACCAATCGCTGTGGTGGAAGTGTACGGGCAGCTGTAGCGCCTCGCTGTTGGCCCGAGCCAACGCCAGACTCGGCGCGCTGATGTCGCAGGCGTGAATCTCTACATCCTTGCGCTCTGTGGCCAAAGCAAGAGCGATGGCGCCGCTGCCAGTGCCAAGATCCAGCAGCCGCGGCCGCACGCCGTTGGCGGCTACTTGGGATTGGTTGGGCAGGCAAGCCAAGGCTTGTTCGACCACAGTCTCAGTGTCAGGGCGCGGTATCAGTACGCTGGCGTCCACGGCCAGTTCCAGCCCCCAAAATTCTTGTTTGCCGCAAAGGTAGGCAAAGGGGATGCCAGCATGCAGTTGGTCGGTCCAGTCTTGTAGTTGCTTGAGTTGGCCAATGCTCAGGATACTGTCCGCATGGCCCAGCAGGTGGGCGCGGGAGCAATCTAGGACATAACAAAGGCTCAGTTCTAAATCGATGCGCACCAGTTGCGGGTGTTGGCGCAGCCAGTGGCCTACGCTGATGCCGGACGCGGTCTCAGCCATCGGCCAGGTGTTGCAACTGATCGGCCGGATGCTCGCGCACCAAGGGTTCAACCACCGAGTTCAATTCGCCCTCAATAACCTCGTCGAGCTTGTACAGAGTGAGGTTAATCCGATGGTCGGTCACCCGGCCTTGAGGGAAGTTATAGGTCCGAATCCGCTCGGAGCGGTCGCCGGAACCTACCAGCTGTCTGCGGTTGGCTGCCTGTTCGTCCTGCTGTTTCGTTTGTGCGGCATCGAGCAGACGTGCTTTCAGTAATGACATCGCCCGGGCACGGTTTTTGTGCTGGGAACGCTCGTCCTGACATTCCACTACGGTACCCGTTGGCAAGTGGGTCAGACGAATGGCCGAGTCGGTTTTGTTAACGTGCTGGCCGCCAGCCCCAGACGCCCGATACGTGTCTTCACGGATGTCTTTTTTGTCTATGTCTATTTCGCCAATTTCATCCACCTCCGGCATCACGGCGACCGTGCAGGCCGACGTATGTACGCGGCCTTGGGATTCGGTTTCAGGCACTCGCTGCACCCGGTGCGCGCCAGATTCAAACTTCAGTTGGCTGTACACGTCCTTGCCCTCAATGCGGGTGATAATTTCCTTGAAGCCGCCGTGTTCTCCGGGGCGCTCGTTCATCACCTCAACGCGCCAGCCCTTGGCCTCGGCGAACTTGGTGTACATGCGAAACAAATCGCCGGAAAAAATCGCCGCTTCGTCGCCACCGGTGCCCGCCCGTATTTCCAAAAACACATTGGACTGATCGTTGGGGTCCTTGGGCAGCAGCAAGGTTTGCAGCTCGTCGGTAAGAGTATCCAGTTGCCCTTGGCAGTCAGCGATATCCTGTTGCGCCAGCTCACGCATTTCCGGGTCATCTTCGCTCAGCAGCTGCTCGTTGTCGGCGATGTTTTGTTCCAGCTGTATGGCGCGCTGGTAGCAGCCGACCACCGGTTCAATTTCGGCGTATTCCTTCGACAGCGCAGTAAAGCGCTCCCGATCCGCCATTATTTCCGCATCAGATAACAGCGCGGCCACTTCCTCAAAGCGGTCGCCCAAGCTTTCCAGCTTAGCCATCATACTTTCGGTTAGCTGCACTAGCGCTCCTTGTCTTGCTGGGCGGTATCGCTGGTCGGGACCGGGTTATCGGGCAATGCTTGCGGGGGTAGACCATGGGTGGTCTGAATGAAGTCAAGGCGATCAGTACGGCCTTCTGCGCTGGCGTGGCGAATGGCCGCAGTGGTCGGATGAATCAGCTTGTTGGTTAGCGTGCTCGCCATTTTTTGCAGCGTCGCAGCGGCATCTGCGCCGCTGGCCAAAGACCGCAGTGCGCGCTCTAGTTCACCGTCGCGCACGCTTTCCGCCTGTGCACGGTAGGCCTGCAATAAGCCCTGACCCTGCTGAATGCGCCGCTCACGCCGATAGTCCTGCGTACCTTGGTCTACCAGATCTTCGGCTCCGCTGGCCGCCTGCAAGCGCCGTGCTTTGTTGACCTCAACCAGTTGAGTCAGATCGTCAATGGTGTACAGGTAAACATCGGGCAGTTCGCCTACAGCGGCTTCGATATCCCTCGGCACAGCGATATCGACCATGAAAATAGGCCGATGTTTACGCTCTCGAATCGCCTGCTCAACCGCACCCTTGCCCAGCACAGGTAGGGTGCTGCCGGTGGAGGCAATCACCATATCGAATGTCCACAGCTCCTTGGCAATATCCGCCAGCTGGATCGCCTTGGCGCCAAAGGTCGCGGCGAGAGTTTGCGCATTGGCCAAGGCGCGGTTGGCAATGGTTAGGTCGCTGACCCCCTTGCTGCGTAGGTGTTCGCCCACTAACGCCACGGTTTCGCCAGCGCCCAAGAGTAAGGCGCGTTTACTTGGCAGATCACTGAAGAGCTGTGCAGCCAATGACACAGCAGCATAGGCAACGGAAATGGGATTGCGGCCAATGTCGGTTTGGGTGCGCACCTGCTTGGCAGTTTGTATGGTCATGCGTGACAGCAGGTTGAGCTCTGGGCCGCAGGTGCCGTGCTGTTGCGCGAGCGCAAAGGCCGATTTCACCTGCCCCATAATTTGCGGCTCGCCGAGCATTTGCGAATCCAATCCGGCGGCAACGCGGATCGAATGCCGAGCCGCGTCGTGGTCCCAATACTGATAGCTTGCGCCCTGAAGCTCTTGCAAATCGACATCCCGCCGCTGCGACAGCCAGCTGCCCAAATCGTCGGCACATTCGCTATTCGCGGCACAATACAGTTCGGTGCGGTTGCAGGTAGAGACGATCGCAACTTCAGCAATTGCTGGCATGTCGTGCTTGAGGTCACGCAGGGCCGCGCCCAGACTGTCTTCCGGAAAAGCCACGCGCTCCCGTAATGCCAAGGGAGCCGTGCGATAGTTGAGGCCGTATGCCAGTATGCTCATGAACCGCGATGCGACGAAAAAAATGACAAGCAATGATAGCAGAAGTGCTACCCACGCAGCAGGCGCTAGTGCGCCTTCTCCAAACAGCGTAAAAGTGCTGCAGCGTGCTGCTGGCACGGCGATTTTTTCGCATCCCGCAGGGTACGGAAGAAGTAGCCTGGGCCGATTGCAAAGTTGGGTCCGCAGAAGGGTCCGGCATGCGGTATGGCTTGCGTGCATTGCAATGAGCCTTTGCGGCTGTAGCAGCGTGCCGCCAGTGCAGCCCCAGCCCTACACGGTGTCGGGCAAGGCCAGTTTGCGCACCGCGGCAGGTGAACAGGTGTTTCGCTTTCGCTGGGCCCAGCGCGATGGCCTCTACGATGTGTGGCTTTGGGGGGCGTTGGGCCTTGGGCGCACACACTTACAAGGCGGTGAAGATTACCTAACCCTCACGGCATCCCAGCAACCTGTGGTTGCTGGTCCCGCTGCGCAGATTATGCAGACCCACCTTGGCTGGTCTGTGCCTCTCGCTGTATTGGGGTCTTGGCTAAACGGTGAGCCTGCTATGGCACTGCCAACGGATGCCCAGCTCATTGACACTTCGGGTCGGCTGATCAAGCTCGAACAGGCCCGATGGTCGGTTACTTTTGCCGATCACACACCGGCTGCCAACGGCTGGCGGCCCCAGCGAGTTGCCATTTCTGGCGCGGGCCTGATGCTTGAGCTAACGATCCGCGTACCTCAAGCAGTAATGTCTGAAACAAGTTTGACACCCAAGGATTCGATCAGGACAATAGCGCGCTCGAAAATCGAAGCCTCAAACCCAAGACTTAGTGGGGCAGGGTGAGGCGCGGTGGTCGAACGGCAAGCGTACGAGGAGCGTATTCCAAGGCTTAGCGTAGGAATGAAGGGTGTGTGTCAGCTAGCGCAAGGGCGCTCACGGGTTAAACCCATCATTAAAACCCAGCGCTGCAAAGCGCGGGTTTGCCGTGAACAGTTTAAATGGGGTGTCGCCAAGCGGTAAGGCACCGGGTTTTGATCCCGGCATGCGCAGGTTCGAATCCTGCCACCCCAGCCATCTTTCGCCCCGACGCCGGACATATTTGAGGTCCCCAGAGAACATGCAGACTTTTCCACTAAACACTGGGGGATCGTAAATGGCGAATCTCATGCTCTTCTCGGGTGGCGCAAACACTGCGTTAGCCCAGCGCGTTGCCGACCGATTGCACCTCGACCTTGGCAGCATGGACGTAGGCCGCTTCAGCGACGGTGAAGTCACTGTTGAGGTACACGAAAACGTACGCGGTAAGGATGTCTTTCTGATGCAGTCCACCTGCGCACCAACCAATGACAACCTCATGGAACTGTTGATTATGGCAGACGCCATGCATCGGGCTTCGGCGCAACGCGTTACCGCAGTAGTGCCCTACTATGGCTACGCGCGCCAAGATCGGCGGCCACGTTCTGCCCGCGTTGCGATCAGCGCCAAGGTCGTTGCCGACATGATCAGCACCGTGGGCATCGACCGAATCCTGACCGTCGACCTGCACGCAGATCAGATTCAGGGCTTTTTTAATATTCCGGTAGACAATATTTACGGTTCACCAGTCCTCGTAGACCACATCACCGCCCAGCGCTATGAAAACCCGATAGTGGTTTCCCCCGATGTCGGCGGGGGGGTTCGGGCAAGAGCGATTGCCAAACAAATCGACGACCTCGATCTGGCCATCATCGACAAGCGTCGGCCCCAAGCGAATGTCACCAAGGTGATGAACGTGATCGGCGATGTCAAAGGCAAGACTTGTATCATGGTCGACGACATCGTCGATACCGCGGGTACACTTTGCACGGCGGCGGAAGCGCTGAAGGACGAAGGCGCAGCGGCGGTGGTGTGCTATATCACCCACGCAGTGTTCTCGGGTCCTGCTATTGAGCGCATTAGCAACTCACATATTGATCGAATGGTGGTCACAGCCACCATTCCGCTGTCAGCAGCAGCAGACGCCTGTGAAAAAATTCACCAGCTGAGTTTGGATCGCCTGTTGGCAGAGTCCATTCGCCGGGTGAGTAACGAAGAATCCATCAGCGCGATGTTTCGTTAGTAACATCGCACTTTCGGGTAAACGTTCCTGTGCTGGTCGCAAGCTCAGGAAACACATCACTACATTGGAGAAATGAAATGTCAGATACCATTGAACTGACTGCAGAGCTCCGAACGACGGTAGGGAAGGGTGCGAGCCGCCGCCTACGACGTTTGGAAGACAAAGTGCCGGCCATTATTTATGGCGGTGAAGCAGACGCGCAAAT
>JAACDW010000173.1 GCA_009936775.1 Pseudomonadota bacterium | reverse complement strand
GTGAAGTGCTTACCAAGCAAAACCAAACAGCGCTCAGCGAGCAGGGTTTTTGCGTCATACCAGACGTACTCGATCAACAAGCGACGTCTGATGTGCGTAAGCGACTCGTGGATGCCGCCGAGGAAAGTAACCGTCGCGGCATACCGACGTATATCGACAATCTGGGCGCAAACGAGGCCAACGTGAGGGTGTTCAATCTTTTAGAGTGGAACCCGGTTTTGATCAGCAAAGATTAGTTCAAATGAGCGCTAGGCACGCTAACGCTATGCTTGGCGTAGCAGGGCTTTACCAATCGCGCGGTAATGACCATCTTTGCTGAAAACAGCGTGGTTAGATGCAATGGACACATCCCTAACGGCTCTTTGCACCGGATTGTCTAGGTGTCCGCCGCTAGCACCCGAGGCATCCGCGATTTGCAGTGCTGCCTCCTTACAGTTTTGTACCGCATAGGTTTGACGTGACAGCCAATGAGCGCGCTCAGATTCTGTGGCTTTGCTCCTTGTATCCATAACATCGCGCAGCACGTCTCTCAGGATCAGTTCGGCGGCCTCAAGTTTGAGTGAAACCTCACCGAGCATTTTGCTGACATCGGCCCGAGGTGCGCCTGCACGCAGCACCTTGTTTTCCAGCTTCACGCGCATTTGGTCGGCAAAATCAGCGAGCGCGGATTGCGCTGCGCCAAGGATAGGTAGAGATGCAGCGAAGCCAAGTACGGGCATTAGCGGTGTACTGTAAAGTGGTCCGTCATGGCGCTCGGCGATACCGCTGGTATTGTTGAGAATGCTCTGAAACGGCATTGCTCGATTTGCTGGAACAAACACATCGTCGACCTTGAAGTCCCAAGACCCTGTGGCGCACATACCATTCATATGCCACGTGTCGATGGGTTCGACGTCCACTGTAGGCAGCAGAAAAAACGTCGGCGTCGGCACCTCGTTGATGACAGCAACACCACCCGCCAACACCCAAGTGCTGTGCAAAATACCCGTACCCCATTGCCATTGACCGCTCAAGCGATAGCCACCTGCAACCGGTTGCGCGGCACCCGCGCCAATATTGAGCGTAGCGGGTGCCAAGACAAAGTTGGCGTCTTTGTATAGTGTCTGGCAAATCTCTTCTGAGTAGTTCAGCAGCCATAGGTTGTGCTCAATCAGGAACCCGGTAAGCCAGCCTAATGAAGCATCGGCCCGGGAAAGGATCAGGACGGTCTCAAAAAAGGTATCCAGATCTTCTTCGTCGCCGCCGTAAATCTTGGGCACCATCATTGAATAGAGACCGCTCTTGGCAATGGCATCGACAACACGCCCTAAAGGACGACGCGCGATTTCGGAATCGCGAGCTGTCTCTCTAAGCAAGGGTGCGAGTGCCTCAGCCTTTGCAATAAGATCGGACATGTTTGCTCTCTTAAGGTCTTTTACAGCCCCTTTTTATAGGCCGTTGAGGCTAGGTGGCGCGCTTTCAACGCTGTTCAATATCGCCTCATCGGGCGCGCTGATGATCATTTCCAGAGCACCTTCAGGGTAGGTCATTTGCGGCTTGGTCGGATCAATACCCGGGTTAGGTAGCGCATCGCCAAGGTTGGTGTATTCGGCTGGTTGCATGTAGCTGTGCAGTTCTTCTTCGTTGATTCCGGCCAGCGCCACAACTTCCGGGTCAATCCAAGTGCCTTTGGCATCCAAAGGATTTTCGGCCGCACCGCTGGTAGAGATTTCCAGCGACAAATTTTCGGGCCCTGCGAAGTAAATGGAATGGCACATACCGTGATTTATGGGCCCCATCACATTAATCCCACGGGAACGAATGCGGTCGCGCATGGTCAAGAGGTCTTCTAGGCCATCAACGTTAAATGCAATGTGCTGCATGGTGCCGGGTGCAGAAGCGGCACCTGCGTTGCCGGCATGGGTCTGGCCCATGGCCGTAGCGGTGCCTTTTATGTCCTCGTTAAACACAAAGGCCACTGCTTCATCACCCATCATCATGAAGCCGTGAAACGTATTAGGTACGCCATGCATCCAATACAACGCCTGCAGTCTCATGCCGAGGACATCGGCAAAGTAAGCGATCTGTCCTTTCATATCGCCGGTAGAAATGGCGACATGGTGTAATCCGTTGGGCCGTGTCATTTCAATCTCCGCTGAGTAAATTTGGTCAGTCAATAGTTTCTATGCAAAACGTGCGCACTGCACGCGAAAACGCCTCGCTTTTGAACCGCGTTAATGCATTGGTGATGGCCTTCTTAAAAGAGTGGCTTTTTCACGGAACCGCCTATGAGCGCTGCTGTGGCGTCTAGCGCTGCGGGCGCGCGCTGTGGCTCGTATGCCGCCTCGTTATGGTCGCTTTTTGATCAGCAATCCCTGCAACGAAGACTTAATCAGAGGTTCTCTTTGGTGACACAATCCTCTGCGGATGTAGTCCACGCTTGCATGGGCTCTGCGGGGCGTCCGAGGCCTGTAAAAGGCACAAAAGTGTCTACACTATTTGCTTAACGCAGCGCGCGGCCTTACCGCCTAGCGACCAAACGAAAGGCACTAAAGGACGTTTTCAGGACTGTCAGAGTTTTGCGACGTGAAGCCTCATCGCCAGGCCTCATCGTCAAGGCCCACAGATCAACGAGGCTGTGCAAGATGTTGAATCGCAAATCCTCGTTGGCCATTGTGCGCAGCCTCAGTCGGCCGACTTAACCTCCCAATATTTCAAGCTGACTTTTTTTGTAAGAACGTCAGCATCCCAAACGACAAAATTCACTACCCCGGTATTTGTTGCGTCAGTGAAGTAGATCTGAATTGCAGAGCCGCTCCTTGTGAATGTCCCATGGTGCGGTGTGGTTACCATTCCCCCATCGTTAAGCATCGCTCGAGCTTGCCCCGTGACAATGCCGCGAGTGCGATCGCCGTCAACTGATTGCAAGTAGTGGGTGGCAAATACAGTGCCGTAGTTTTCAACAGGCCCTTCAAAATCAAGGGTGGTGCCCTCGCTGCCGATAGAAATATTGGTGATCGTCAGAGCTCCGGTACCCGTAGGTTTGCTCATGTCGACGGCGTTAGCGGCCGCTGCGACAGCGAAGAGTATTACCGTCAACGCCATGTTCTTTAGCGTAGTCATTCCATTTCCTTTTCTTATTAGTGACGAGCGATGAGCCTGACAACCAATTGTTCTCACCGCAATACCTACAGCGGTGTCTTTGGATAAACTGCCAGCTGGCTGGCCTCAAAATATTCACAGAGCAGGCACGGTTTTAGCTTCTCAGGGCGGGTCTAAAACGCCGCTCTGCACCTGACCTGCTTTGAAGCTTCGCCAAGTTATGCCCAACTCAATAGCTAACGACAGCAACCGCGTACACGTTTAGCGGCAACCGTTTGCCGGTTTGTAGATCTTAGACCAACAGATTGAGCGTCGGCGACGCCGTCAACCCATCCGTGACAAACAGAACGAGTCAAAACCCTCATCAGCCTTCGCGCGATGCCGCCGCATCACTTGCGCCCGTCACAAACATCACCCCCGGCCCCTTCACAAGGCGCGCCCGCAGTGAGAAGCGGCATTAATTCCTCTCCAAGTGTGACGCGTGGGCGCTGTTTATATATGCTCATCTCCAAGCCTAGTCTGGAGTATTTTAGTGCGATCATTTTTGGAGCAGCTGCCAAAGGCAGAGTTACATGTCCACTTAGAGGGCACGCTGGAACCAGAACTGCTATTCGAGCTTGCCCAGCGCAACAACATCGAATTGCCTTACCAGACCGTTGAGGATGTACTGGCGGCCTACGACTTTCATGACCTGCCCTCGTTTCTCGCCATCTACTATCCGGCCATGGATGTGCTGCGAACAGAAGCAGATTTTTACAATCTGGCATATCAGTACTTCGAACGGGCGGCGAAGCAAAACGTCATTTATTGCGAACCGTTTTTCGATCGCCAAGCACACACCATCAGAGGTGTCGAATTCGATACCGTCATCAACGGTATCTCCCAAGCCCAGCAAGACGCCCGCAAACACCTGGGGCTTGATTCAAATCTGATCATGTGTTTTCTGCGCGATCACTCAGCTGAATCCGCCGCCGAACATCTCAAGATTGCCCAACCACACTTCGACAAGCTCATCGGCATCGGTCTCGACAGCGATGAGAAGGACAATCCACCGACAAAATTCACCGACACGTTCCACTCAGCCCGCGACGCCGGGTTAAAATTGACGATGCACTGCGACGTCAACCAGAAAGACATCCACGAGCACATCCGCGAGTGTCTTGACGTGATTCAGGTCGACCGCATCGATCACGGTATCAATATTCTCGAGCGCGAGGATCTGATCGAAGATGTAAAAACCCGCAACCTGGGACTTACGATCTGTCCACTGTCCAACGAGTTCGTCGTGCAGAATCTAACCGGCGATGAGATCCGTCGATTCCTGGACCTTGGCATCAAAGTTACAGTGAATTCAGACGATCCCGCCTACTTCAGAGGATACATGAACGAAAATCTGGTTGCCTTGGCCGAACGTGCCGAGTTCAGTCGCGAAGAGCTGATCCAGCTGACACGGAATGCGTTCGAGATCGCATGGGCGGATGAACAGTCGAAAACAAGCTATCTCAAACAATTAGACGATTACGTTGCCGAAGTCTGACCCATTGGAAACCCGTCGCCGTAAGCTGCGGCATGTTCATAGCAGCACTTGTTGGGTTGCGGTTGCATCGCAGTTCATTTGTACAACGCGGAAAACAGAAGTCGCTATTCGTTTGTGCTGAAAGTCGCTGTGCTGCTCCTAAAGATGCACCGACAAGAGCAATGACTTTTTGTACTCGCTTTTGTTTTTAGCGGTCTGTGAGGGTAGGACGTAACAACAACATGTGGACGAGGATCATCAAGCACGAGGTCTTGAATCATCAGTCCAGCTGCCTCAGCCAGACGCATTGCCGTATCGCTGATCAGGGCAACCAACCACCTGACATCATCATCTTGTTCATAACAGTGCCGCTGTAGCTAGGTGATTGGATCAACGGCTAGGGTTGTTGTTTTTGCCTAGCTACCTGCGGTGCCAGGTAGACACCGCTAAACGGTTTCCTGCAATCAAACCCTGATTCGTTAATCGTGAAACTGACCATGGCCTTGATGCTGGCGAAATTGCGTTGAATAGAGCCAGTGTAGGTGTACTGAGGGTGAGAAATGTCTACCACCTTGTCTACCGCCTAAGTCCACGTTGATGAAAACGCGAGCAATCTCAGGGGCTGAAGCTTTCAAAGTAGAAAATGGTGGCCAGAGACAGAATCGAACTGTCGACACAAGGATTTTCAATCCTTTGCTCTACCAACTGAGCTATCTGGCCGCGGGGGGCGCTTCGCTTAAGGACCTGCCTTAGCGAGGCGCGTATTAAAGCGATGTGGCCGCTCAGCGTCAACCGTGCTGTGGCGGTTGATAGCCTGCGGGCAAGTCGGTGCATTGGTTGGCAAAGTAGCGCCACATTTGTTCCACAAGGTACTTGCGTGTTTCTGGCTCAATAAGGCTTAGGTGTTTTTCGTTGATCAGCATGGTTTGAAGCTCCTGCCACTCTTGCCATGCTTGGGCGGAAACCTCGTTAAAAATCCTCTCTCCCATAGGCCCGGGCAGGGGCGGTTGGTCTAGGCCGATGAGGTCTTGTTGGTAGCGGCTGCAGTGGACGGTTCGGCTCATTGTGGTACTGGAATTCTTTGAAGGTGTGAGTGTAGCGCGTTAGCGCCGTCTTGCGGTGGTGCTTGTTATTCTGCCAGCATTTTCAGTGCAGCAGCAGAGAGCCCAATGGCTTCTGTACTGTCTCCGAGTCGGTCTACTACTACCCAGCGAGTCGCGCCCTCCTGCACGACGACTGGCTGACGCAGCAGGTCGACATAAATGGGCTGTAGATCGAGGTGGAAGTGACTAAAGGTATGGCGAAAGCCTGTGCCCCAGCGCACGGCGTCGACGTTGTCGTCCGGTACTCCTTGTTCGTGCAGGAAATTTTCTACTGTGGTGGTGTCGCTGCGCTCAGGAGGGTTCCACAGCCCGCCCCAAATACCTGCTTGTGGGCGCTGCTCTAAGAGCACGCTGCCGTCTGCCAAGCGCATGATAAAAAAACGTGCCTGCCGAACGGGTTTTGTCTTTGCCGGCTTTTTGCTTGGCAGCTCACTCACGCGGTTCTCAGCCAGCGCAGCGCAGCGGCCGGCAAGTGGGCAGACCACACAATCCGGCTTGCTGCGTACGCACAGGGTAGCGCCAAGATCCATAATGCCTTGGGTGTAATCGGCTATGCGCTGGTTTGGTGTGTTGGCATCGGCGTACTGCCACAACGTGCGGCTCACCGGGGCGCTACTGTAGTGGCCGTCAATGGCGTGGAATCTTGCCAGCACCCGTTTGACGTTGCCGTCAAGAATCACGCCTCGCTGCTGCATGGCGATGGCGCGAATGGCGCCGGCAGTTGACGGGCCAATACCGGGTAGCGCTTCAAGTTGTTGCTGTGCGCGCGGCAGCTGGCCATTGTGCTGGCGAACAATTTGCCGCGCTGCTTTGTGCAGATTGCGACCGCGCGCGTAGTAGCCAAGCCCCGTCCACAGATGCAATACCTCGTCGATCTCGGCATCGGCCAGATCGCCAACGGTTGGAAAACGCTGCATAAAACGCTGGTAGTAGCCAATAACTGTGAGTACCTGGGTTTGTTGCAGCATGATTTCTGAAACCCAAACCCGATAGGGGTTGATGTTGGTTTGCCATGGCAGGTCTTTGCGCCCGTTGCGATCAAACCAAGCGAGCAGACTTGCGGCAAACCAATCCATCCATCATTCTGGTCTCATCGTTTGAACAAATCCAACAGTTGCTTGGCACCTTCTTTCAGGTTGTCAGGCACTTTGTCCTTCAGCGCATCGGGCAGCTTGTCCATAAGGGCGTCGGGTATGACATCCTTAATTTTTGCCGTGAGCTGCCGCTGGCCTTCGCGCTTGATCAATTCTTTAGCAATGTGGCTCGCGGCTCTGGCATCGGGCCCGCAGTCAGGTTCTGCGGCAGTGCCCTTGCAATAAAACGGTAGTGGTAGGTCGGTTAGCCGTGAGCTGAGTCGGATCAGTTGGCCTGCGCTGGCCTGGGCGATCGTCAGTGTGCCCGCCAAGTCCATCTCACCGCTGCTTTGGGCTAGGGTGCCCTGCATTGCGATCTTGAGGTTGTCGATGTTGGCATCCACTTTGGCTTGCTCGTCCTCCAGCCAAGCGTCGACTTCGAGGCTTTGGTACTCCATGGCGTCGGGCCAATCAGCGGCTGGATTGTCTTCGCCGGTTATGGCGCTAATGGTCGTAAGAGTGGTTTTTAGTTTGCTGATATCGAGGCGGCCCTTGGCAGCCGACATCTTGGCGCTCATTCTGCCGTTGTTCAGACTCAGCGTAGCCTTGCTCTCAGGCCATGTCAGGGTGCCCAAATTGAAAGCCGATGACAGGCAATCTATCCCACCGTTATAAACATTCAGCGAGTCGGTTGCTGTTGCGGCGGCACCGTCGATCTCTCGCAGTGCGCCGGTGCATTCGGCACTTATTGGTGTATCGCCGAGCTCCGATCGGACATTGATTTCAGTTAGTTTCACGTCTGACAGGGTCGCATCGGGGTCGCGTTTTGAGTCCAGCAGGCGGTAGATCATGGTGCCTTCGACGTCGATTGGTGCAGCATCGGCCTTTACTTCGCTTGGCTCAGAGCCTTGTAGCACGAGCAGTTGCGCCTGAAACGGCGTCGCTGCGCCCAATGCGAAGTTCTGGAGCGCAAACTGCTGAATTCGGAAGTCCGCATCCTTAATACGTACTTCCTGCAAAGTCAGGTCAGCCAGCTGCCACTCCTCTGGCGCCTTGGTTAGCTCGTCAATATTCAGTTTCACTCGCAGCTTGCCCACATGAATCTGGGTTTCGCCGTCGCGCATTTTAACGATGCTTGCAGCGAGGCCAATGCTGGGAAGAATCTGCCAGTTCAGGTCGCCTTGAATATCTACCTCGTAACCGCTGCTCGCGCTCAGCTGGGTGCTGAGGTCAGCCTTAAGCCGCTCCTTGTCACCCAAATAAAAGTACAGCCCAACCGCCGCTGCGACGACGAGCAGTAACAGGATAAAAAAAATTTTCTTCAGCATGGCGGGTCTCGTATCTGTGTCAGCCTCGACAGGCGCTGGCGGGGTGTTTAGTGTCTAAGGGCAATCTAAGGCGTTGGCTGCCGTACAGCAACGAAGTGCAGGAGGTATGGTTCACAGTTCTCACACACCGATCCTTAACAGATTGCATTACACTTGCGAATACAAGCGAGCGGTTCCGCCAGAAGTTGGTTTTTTCGTGAAATGTTCGTTATCAGCCCTCGTTGACGCAGCCTAAAGGAGTGGTTTATGGCCGTTGATACCTTCGACCCTCAGCAATTTGATCCTTCTCGACAATCCCTGAGCCTTGATGCGGAACAAGTTGCTGATGCACTGCATGCGGCCCGCGGTCAAGCCAGCGGTGCAACCCATGTGTCTTTGTCCGCAGAGCAAGTTGCAGGGCTTGCAGCACTGGTGGTTCATTCAGGCTGGTCTGCTGCGGCCGCCGACTTGCCGGCCGATGATGTGACGGCCCTGATTCGCTTGTTCACCCTTGGCGAGAGCCAATTTTCCAGCTGGCAGGCCGGATCAAAGTCAGCAGTCATAAAGCTAGTGCGGGTACTCAAACAGCGCGGGGAAATGCCTGCTGAACTGAACGCTTGGATTAAAAGCAACACCAGCAATCGCTTCCTACCCCATGGCGACCTAATGGATCGGCTCTAGCCGCCCTGAATAACAAGTCTAGGGTTCTGCAATCCGGCGCAAAGGCAGCTAAACTGCGCGGCAGCTCGCTGGGTCTCGAGGTTATTTACACAGACGAGCAAGCGAATTTCAGAATTTTTATAAGAGAGAACCAACGTGCGTCAGGCTGCCATCAATCGGGATACCACCGAGACCCAAATCAAGCTCAGCATTAACCTAGACGGCAATGGCACTAGCCACTTCAACACGGGCTTGCCCTTCTTTGACCACATGCTCACCCAAATCGCCCGTCACGGCATGATCGACATACATGTCGAAGCCACTGGCGATTTAGAGGTAGATGCTCACCACATGGTTGAAGATGTGGGCATCGTCCTTGGGCAGGCATTAAACGAGGCGATTGGCGATAAAAGCGGCCTAACCCGCTATGGCCATGCCTATGTGCCGCTGGATGAGGCGCTGTCTCGCGCCGTAGTTGATCTGTCAGGTCGGCCGGGG
>JAACDW010000172.1 GCA_009936775.1 Pseudomonadota bacterium | reverse complement strand
GTCGTTTATGGCCGCCAGCTTGGCCGCCAGCTCAATGTGCCAACGGCAAACATCCGTCTGCAGCGTTATCGAGCGGCCCTGGAAGGCGTTTACTGCGTGACCGTTGAGGGTGTCGGCGACAGCGTTCGTCAGGGCATCGCCAACATTGGTGTACGGCCAACGGTAGACGGCAAGGAGCCGTTGCTCGAGGTCCACGTATTTGATTACACCGGTAACTTATACGGCGACCTAATTAAGGTGACCTTCAAACAAAAGCTTCGTGACGAGCAGGCCTTCGAGTCCATTGATGCCCTGAAGCACCAAATTGCCGCTGACCTCGAACAGGCTCGTGGCTATTTTACAGAACTCGGCACCGCATGATGAACCCCGAGACGACAAAACCGGCAGCTGCAGATCGCAATGATCTCGACCCCTGGCGCTGGCGTTGGCTGTGGTTGGTATGCGGACTGTTCATCGCTGACCAAGGCACTAAGTGGGTGGTGGTCAGTGAAATGTTCTACGGTGAGCGTATTCAAATACTGCCGTTTTTCGCCTGGGTACGATGGCACAACACCGGTGCGGCGTTCTCATTTTTGGCGGATGCCGGTGGTTGGCAGCGTTGGTTTTTTGTCGCAATTGGTCTCGGGTTTTGTGCCTATGTTGTGCGCGAACTGGCCAGACTGACCTTAGTCGATCGTTGGATGGGCCTAGTTTATGGCCTTATTCTGGGCGGTGCGTTGGGCAACCTATATGGGCGCTTGGTCAACGGCTATGTGGTGGATTTTATTTTAGTACATTACCAGCAGCATATTTTCCCGGCCTTCAATGTGGCGGACTCCGCGCTCTTTTGCGGTGTCGTGTTTTGGATTGCCCTGATGATTCGCGAAAGCCGTAATCAGCGCCCTGACTGATCGCCTCGGCGAAACCAGCGTCCGGACTTTGAACTTTGTTCTGAGCGGTTAATAAAGGGTAGTAAACACCGTCTTGCAATCCCAGCGTGAGCACGCAGACTGCACGCATCAAAAACTCGGGATTGACCGCGTCCATGTCAGATCTTATTGCCTCCTCTGAAGGCCCAGTGGAAAAAATTCAAATGGGCTCCCCAATAACCCTGCACTTTGCTCTGCTAATGCCCAGTGGTGAAGAAATCGATACTACCCGGCGCAGTAAGCCTGCATCCTTGACCATGGGTGACGGCAACCTGTTGCCCGGCTTCGAGGAAGCGCTACTGGGTTTGGCAGCAGGGGACGATGCGCAGCTGATCGTGCCTGCGCAGAAGGCCTTTGGTGAACGAGTCGAGGCCAATGTGCGTTTACTAGGGCGCAACATGTTCGATGGTCTGAGCAGCGATGAGCCGCTGGAGCCGGGCTTGGTGGTTTCGTTTCAAGCCCCAGACGGCGAGCTGCCCGGGGTGGTCAAGGCCGTTTACGAAGACACCGTGCAGGTGGACTTTAACCACCCGCTCAGCGGCGCTGACATCACCTTCGATGTTTCCATTCTCTCCGTCGCTGCCCCATTGGCAGACAACGCCGCCGAGTGAGGCATAGCCCGCTTTTTTACAGTCGCCTATTCACAAGCGGATACCGTGGGGCGCAGCATGTAACTGCGCCCGGCAGCATTGAGCACAACATCCCTTTGCCTGACCACAGCACCCGGCAGACAAAGGCTGAGCCGACCGTTTTGCCAATGGGTGGTGCCGCTGGCAAGAAAAGTGATTTGATTTTTGCTGCGGAAACCGCGCCACCTAAGCTCGGCCGGCGCAGCCATAGGCGCTTTGTACAGGAGACTGCGATCCCCGGCTGATGGGGCACCATCGTTGTTCGTGTCTGCCAGTAGGCTGATGCCATGTGGCCACAGCGCTTGGTCGATACAGCGCGCGTCTGCTCTTGTTGCACCCACACCGGCGTCCATCGCGCCGCAGACAAAAACACGCTGGCCGCGTTGCATGGCGAGGCGTCGCGCGTGAATGAGCAGGGATTGCAGGTCGTCGGCTTGCCGGTCGAGTGCGGCTTCGGGATGCGCCGATAGGAAGCTCGACAGCGAAATAGCCGCCAATGTTGCCAGCAGCGTGATGGTGACCAGTAACTCCAACAAAGTGAAACCTCGAGGGGTATCGCACATGGCCAATTCCAGCGGGGCGGTGGCAGCAGTTTAAGTCCTGAGCACGGGTGTCGGTCAGAGCCCGGGCGATAGCTGGCGTAGGCGCAGCCGCGGTGGGGTGTCAGCCATTGCTGAGTCTGGCGCCGTTATCGCCGCAATCGCTAGTCAATATAGGGCAAAAAGCTGAAGGTACTGGACTTGTTCTCTTCGTTTACGGCCTCTGTTGCGGCAGCTGGGCTCTAGCGGTCAGTAGCAGCATCGGGATAGACGATGGTAATGGGTGGCGGCGTATCCGGGCGGTCGATTAGGCCGAGGGTCATAATATTGGTCCAAGAGCGATCGCGATTGCGCACCCGCTCTTCCAATACCAGATTGCCTGCGGCGTCGAATGCTGGGTAGTCCGGGTGGTTTAAGGCTAAATCGCGCAGGGCACGGTTAGCTTCTTGTTGTCGTCCCAGCTTGTAAAAGGCTTCGACCATAACGGCGAGCGCGTCGGCCCGGGCTACGGTATCGGCGTAGTTCTCAACCACATAGGTGCCACGATTCGCTGCCGCAACAAACGCGCCGCGCCGCAGATAGTACTCGGCGGCGTAAATTTCAGACTGGGCCAGTAATTCGCGCAGTTGCAGCATTCGTTGGCGCGCATCAGCGGCGTATTGGCTGGTTGGGAACTCGTTTAGCAATATGGCCAGCTCTGAATAAGACAAACGTAGCGGTGCCATATCCCGAGTTGCCGGGGCAGCGGAAAACAATCGATCGAGTAGCCCCTCGCTGTATTTGTAGGCCGACAGTGCCTTTAAGTAGAACGCATAGTCAACGTTAGGATGGGTTGGGTGCAGACGAATGAAGCGATCTGCAGTGGCTCGGGCGCTATCCATATCCTGAGTTAGGTAGTGTGCGTAAATCAGTTCTAACTGCGCCTGCTCGGCAAAATTGCCAAATGGGAAGCGGGCTTCGAGTAGCTCAAGTTGTTCAATGGCCAAGGAATAGTTAGAGCTGCGCAGAGCACTTTGAGCTTGGCTGTAAACCCTTTCCTCAGTGGTCTCAATGGCTTCTATATCGACGTCGTCATTGTCGTCCTTGCCGAAGAACGGAATGCTGCTACAGCTGCTGCTTAGCAGGCAGCAAAGCAAAATAGCGAGCAGACTCTTGCGGCCCTTGAGCCACGCTGGGGGCCACGAACTGGTGGTGATCTGGAGCAAGGTAGAGCCTCGTAGATTGCGATAAAAGTTGACGTGATATGGCGCCCAAGCCTCAATGCACGCGTGAGCATATCTGCGCAGTCGCTATTCTTACCAAATTCGGTAGGGTTGCAACCGTTATGAGTGAACTAGCCCCCGATACCTTGCACCGCCTCGCGAACGTGCCAGCCGAAATGGCAGGCGAACGGGTGGATAAGGTCGCCGCCCAACTGTTTGCCGAATTTTCCCGCGCGGAACTGACACGTTGGCTAAACGACGGCGCACTGATGCTCGACGGCGCGGTGGTGAAGCCCAAGCATAAGGTCTTTGGTGGCGAAACGTTGCTACTTCAGGGTCAGCGTCAGGCCAGAGAAGATTGGCAAAGTGCCGAAGCCATGGTGTTGGACATTCTGTTTGAGGACGACGATATCATCGTGCTGAACAAACCCGCAGGCTTGGTTGTGCATCCCGGAGCAGGCAACTCAAGGGGCACGCTGGTCAACGGTTTGTTACATCATCGACCGGCCTTGAATACGTTGCCTCGGGCTGGTGTGGTGCATCGGCTAGACAAAGAAACCAGTGGCGTAATGGTGGTTGCCGCAAGTGCAGGCGCCCATCGGTATTTGATTCAGGCGATCAGCGAGCGCGCAGTGCGGCGTCGTTATGTGGCAGTTTGTGAAGGCGTTATGGTAGCGGGTCAAGACATCGATAAACCCATTGGCCGTGACCCGCGCCAGCGCACGCGACAGGTGGTGCGCGACGATGGCAAACCGGCTCAGAGTCTGGTGCGAGTGCGTGCACGCTATCGCGCGCACAGTGCGGTAGATGTGACGCTAGGCAGCGGCCGTACCCACCAGATTCGAGTCCATATGCAGAGTATTGGACATCCCTTGGTGGGAGACACCAGATATGGGAGTCGACGGATATTGCCCCGCGCTGCTGCTGCGACCACGGTGGAACTGTTGCAGCAGTTCCCGCGACAGGCGCTGCATGCTTACAAACTGGATTTCGCCCACCCAAGCTCGCAACAGCCGCTGCATTTCAGCGCACCGATTGCCCCTGACCTACAGACGCTAATGGCAGCGTTGGCCGACGATGCCAGTTAAGCCCGCTTGGCGCTTGGCGCAATGGTCTGCCGCTGATCGGGTCTTGGCGGGCACAACTACCCGCCATGGCGGCAGCAGTGTCGATCCGTTGTTGGCATCAAACAATATGAGTTTGCGGGTCGGCGATGTTTTGCAGCATGTGCAGGCCAACCGCCTCGCGTTGCGTCATGATCTGCAGCGTGCGCTGCAGCCGCCAGAGGCGGTGTCGGAGTCGTCGCTGCATCTGCAATGGCTTGATCAAGTGCATGGCAGCCACTGCCGATACATCGGTGCGGCGGCCGCGCAACAAGGTCATAGTCCAGAGGCTGATGCCATGTGGACCGATCAAGCCGGTATCGCGCTAGTGGTGCAGAGCGCCGACTGTGTGCCGGTTGTTATGGCCAATAATAGCGGTGAGGTAATCGGCGCAGCCCATGCCGGCTGGCGCGGGCTTCTTGACAATGTGCTTGCCCAACTGGTGCTGGCAATGCCCGTACCCTCAGCCCAGCTGCTAGCTTGGGTTGGGCCCTGCATTGGTGCTGGGCGTTTTGAGGTGGGCGCAGATGTCTGGCCGCTGCTGCTCGAGGACTACTCGGGAACGGTTACCGCGCATGCCCGAGATCCCGCTAAACGTATGGTCGATTTGGCTCGCGTGGCGGAGCTGCAGCTGCGCCGCAGCGGGGTGGGGCAGGTCAGCCAAAGTGGTTTTTGCACCTATTCCCACGACGACTTCTACTCTCATCGTCGGGCTACCC
>JAACDW010000171.1 GCA_009936775.1 Pseudomonadota bacterium | reverse complement strand
TTTGAGCATATGGAACTGGCCAACCATTTCGGCATGGGGCACTCCCATTACGACCTTTGGCTGGCGGAACATCACCCAGACATAGATGCCCAACGCTACCGTGCGGTGACCGAGCAGGGTCAACAGAATATGGCCGGCAGCGGTGCCACCGGTGCTGTGCAGGTTTGGCCTACGGACATGCCCCGGGAGCTGTACCATACCGATTGGGTTGCGCAGCGCACTAAGGCATGGCTAGACACCTTGTCCGATGACGAAGATTGGTTTGTCTGGATGAGCTTTCCGGACCCACATCACCCATGGGACCCGCCAGCTGCGGAAAAACAGCGCATCGACTGGCGCGATATCCCACTGCCAGAACTGTATCCGGGCAGCGCGGCACTGGCCGCGGAAATGCTCAAAGACAAACCCAAACACTGGATGGGCTACTTCGATGGCAGCTTATGGGCCAACCTGGAATCGCCCAGAGGTTTCAAACCCTGTGATATGACCTCGGACCAGATCCGCGAGATCAATGCCTACACGCACATTGAAAACGAGTTAATCGACGAAGCCTGCGCCGACGTATTTGCCTACTTGCAGCAGCGCGGCTGGGATGACGACACAGACATCCTATTCACCACCGACCACGGTGAACTGCAGGGCGACTATGGCCTGCTGTTCAAGGGCGCATACCATGTGGATTCGCTGATGCGCCTGCCTCTCATTTGGCGACCTGCGCCAAGCGCCAACATTGTGCCTGCCGAGATTAGCGCCCCAGTTGGACATGTAGATTTAGCCCAAACATTCTGCCCAATTGCTGGCATAGACGAGCCAGCATGGGTGGAGGGCCAAGCCCTACCCCTCCATGAAAGCGATGCCCAAGGGCAGCAACGCCAGCGCGTGCTCACCGAGTGGGAAAGCGAACACGGTCCGGTGAGTTTGAATCTGCAAAGTATCTATCAGGACAATTGGGTCTGCACACGTTATGGCGAAAGCTCCCTTTACGCAGGTACCGAAGGCGAGCTTTACAACCTGACGGACGACCCTGGCTCACTCATCAACTTGTGGGACGACCCAGCAAGCGCTGCGTTGAAAAGCGACCTGATCGCCGACTTAGACGACAACCTACCCAAGGCAAGGCAGCCTAGGCTGCCCAGATTGGCACCGGTGTAATATGCCCAGCCCGCCCTCGGCCTCATCCCCAGCACAAAAACCAGCCCTGCCCTACATGCAGCGCTTGCGTGATTATTACCTAGCACTGGGTTACAACAACCCATATCAGTGGGCAAATTTCGCCAGCGTACCCATGCAGACACTGAGCAAACCGGTGACCGCAAGCAAGATGGGGCTGGTCACCACAGCCGCGCCGTTCAAAGCCGGTGCCGGGGAGCAAGGCCCGGGCGCCGCCTATAACGCCGCAGCCAAGTTCTACCGCGTGTACGCTGGTGACAGCCAGCGCAACGATTTTCTTGGCATCTCCCATGTCAGCTATGACCGTGAACACACCAGCGCCGAGGACATCAACAGCTTTTTTCCACTCAAGGCCTTGCGTAAAGCCGAGCGGCAGTTACTTATTGGCAAACTTTCACCGCGTTATTACGGCCTGCCGACCAATCGCAGCCAGCCCACTACCGCAAAACAGGACTGCCCAGAACTGCTAGCGCTGCTGCAAGAAGACGAAGTTGACTTGGCCATACTGGTGGCCAACTGACCCGTTTGCCATCAGTCGGTCAGTCTGGCCGCCCGGCACCTGGAAGCCAACGGTATCGCAACGGTGATTATGGGAAGCGCGCGTGACATCGTAGAACACTGCGGCGTACCACGCTTTGTCTTCAGTGACTTTCCGCTGGGCAATTCTGCCGGCAAGCCCCACGACTCAGTATCCCAGTACCAGACACTGCTGCTAGCGCTCAAACTGTTCGATCAAGCCCGCGCACCGCGCACAACCACTTGCTCGCCCCAGCGTTGGAGTGAAAGTGACGTGTGGAAAGACGAGTTCTACAGCATCGAGCACTTGAGTGCCGAGCAACTGGCCAAGCGCCGCGCCGAGTTCGACCAGATAAAGGCCATAGGAAAGCACATTAGGGAAGACACTAGCCGTTAGCAGACCACTGGTATTTTATATCTGCCAACTGTTCTTTCGAAGTCGCCCAAGGATTGCCCTCTGCGCTCGCATAACTTCGTCCCACTTGCGTAAAACCCTGAGTCAAGTAAAACCTTTGCGCTTGCCTGTTTTTCACGAAGGTATAGAGGTAAAAGCCCTCAGGGGACTGACGCTTTGCTTCAAGCAGCAGCAGCTTGCCAATACCGCGACGCTGAAAATCGACATGCACGAACAGGTTGATCAGCTCTTCGTCAGACATTGTCAGCAGCCCGACGATTTTTGCCGAGGACATTTCGACAGCTACTTTAGACCAGCTCGGGTCCAAACTGCGAAAGTACTCGAGATGATATTTGAGTTCATCGTCTCGATTGTGCTCCTCCAAGCCCATGGTGCGTTGAAAGGACTGACGCCACATTTTGACCGTTTCTACTTCGTCTTGTTGGCAGTACTCTTCGACCCCCACACCGATACTGGGCATTCTCAAGA
>JAACDW010000170.1 GCA_009936775.1 Pseudomonadota bacterium | reverse complement strand
TGTCTGTATTTTGCGGACACTGTGAACAGTGCCTGACCGGTCATTTGTCTTTGTGCCAAGAGCCAGAGATGAGCCGTGGCAAGGAGGAGGAGCCGCGTATAAGCCAAAACGATCAGGCCTTAACGCCGTTTGCCCAACTGGGTTCGTTTGCGGAAATGATGCTGGTGCACGAACACGCCTTGGTCAAAGTGCGCGGGGATATGCCTATGGACCGAGCTGCTTTGATCGGCTGCGGTGTGACCACGGGTATTGGCGCGGTTATTCATACCGCAGCGGTTGAACCGGGCTCCACGGTAGCGGTTATTGGCTGCGGTGGTATTGGTTTATCGGCGATCAACGGCGCCGCTCTTGCCGGTGCGTCGCGCATTATCGCCGTCGACATGGTGGCCTCTAAGCTCGAGCTGGCGCGCAAGTTTGGTGCCACCGAGGTGGTCGACGCGAGTGACGGTGAGTCGGTGCAGAAAGTCATCGAAATGACCGGCGGCGGCGTACACTACGCGTTTGAAGCCATTGGCCTCAAAGCTACCGCTGAGCAGGCGTTTCAAATGCTCCGACCCGGTGGCACTGCCACGGTGATCGGCATGATCCCGCCGGGCCAGATGGTTGAGCTGCATGGTGTTGATTTCTTGTCGGAAAAGAAAATTCAGGGCTCCATGATGGGCTCTAACCGGTTCCGTGTGGATATGCCCCGATTTGTCGACTTTTATCTGCAGGGCAAGCTGCACCTAGACGATATGATTTCTAACCGCATCGCGATCAGCGATATCAACGAGGGCATGGCGGCACTGAAGAGCGGTGAGATCGCTCGCAGCGTCATCATGTTTGACTAAGTTTTAATGCAGTAGGAGTTCGCAGATGCGCTGGCTTTCTTTTTTACGCGACGGCAAGGCAACCTTTGGTTTTGTGAGTACTGACAACGACGCTACCGAGGGTGTTGTAGACGCTGGTGCGCGCAGCGATTTTGCCTCGCTGCGTGAGGCCATTGCTGCCGATGCGCTAACTCAGCTTGCCGCCAGTTGTGGGGAGCAGGCCGATATGGCCTTGGCCGATATCGAGTATCTGCCCACCATTACTGACCCGGCCAAGATCATGTGCGTGGGTTTGAACTACAAAGCCCATCAGGAAGAAACCGGTCGAGGCGGTGAGGGTTACCCCACGATTTTTGTGCGTTTTGCTGATGCGCAGATGGGCCACAAGGCGCCCATGGTGCGGCCTGTGGAATCAACTTCGCTGGATTTCGAAGGCGAGATAGCGCTGATTATTGGTAAAGCCGGGCGACGCATAAAGCCCGCAGACGCGCTCAGCCATGTTGCCGGTTTCTCGATTTATAACGATGGCAGTGTGCGCGACTATCAGCGCCAGACCAGCCAGTTTACGCCGGGGAAAAACTTCGCCAACACCGGCGGCTTCGGGCCCTGGATGATGACGCTGGATGAGATCGGCGATCTCGACGCCATGGAGATCACCACTCGACTGAACGGCGAAGTCATGCAAAACGCCACCTCCGATTTATTGGTTCATGGCTTTGCTGAAATACTCGAATACTGCTCGACCTTTGTGGAACTCAAACCCGGGGATGTCATTGTCACGGGTACGCCCGGCGGGGTAGGCGCCGCGCGCACGCCGCCGGTGTTTATGGATGCTGGCGATCTCATTGAGGTAGAGGTCAAACCTATTGGCACCCTAAGTAACCCAGTAATTGCAGAAGCAGCGTCCTAACCGCATAGATTTCGAGTTTCTGGGTTCGGTCTATTGGTATCTGCTAGTGCCCGACTTTGCTCCGGTGTATCTTGGGAGCACGCAAAGAGGGAACTTCGATGAACGATTTTAACGGCGCCGATCTAATCGCCGATGCGCTGGCACAACTGCAAGTTGAGCATGTGTTTGCCATTGTAAGCATCCACAACATGCCCATACTCGATGCCATCAACCGGCTCGGTAAAACCCAGATTATTGACGTGCGCCATGAACAGGCAGGCACTCATGCGGCCGATGGCTATGCCCGGGCCAGCGGCAAGCTTGGGGTGATGATCGCCTCCACTGGCCCCGGCACTTCCAACACGGTTACGGGTCTTTACGAGGCACAGTACGGTTCTTCACGCGTGCTGGTCATTACCGGTCAGGCAGAAACCGCTTTTTACGGCAAGGGCTTGGCCTATGTTCATGAGGCGGAAAAACAGGTGCCCATGCTGGCATCGGTCTGCCGACGAGTCGAAAGCCCGCGCGCCGCGTCGCAGCTAGGCCCGGCTCTGCTGAACGTACTAACCGATATGTACACCGGCCGTGGCGCACCGGGCGCGTTGGAAATTCCTATCGACATTCAGTATGCGGCGAATCAACCGGTGGTCTTAGATCTGCCGAGCAACGAGCAATTTGTGCCGGACGAGCAGGGCCTTGAGCGAGTGGTTGATGCGCTGCGCGAGAGCAGCCGACGTATTCTTTTAATTGGCGGTGGGGCCATCGCTGCAGGTGCTCATGCGCATGTGCAGGCGCTGGCAGAGCAGCTGCAAATTCCAGTGCTCACCACGGTTGATGGCCGTGGGGTGCTGCCTGAAGATCATCCACTGTGTATTGGTAACTATTACAACTCTGCCGGCATGTATCAGGCCATAGCCGACGCGGATTTGACCTTGGCCATCGGCACCAAGTTGGCCGTAGGTGTCGATGGCCAGTTCGCGGCGCAAACACCGCCGGGCAAGCTGGTACACATCGATATCGACGGCAACATGGTAGGCCGCACCCACCATGCTCACGTTGGCTTGGTTGCCGATGCGCGCATGGCACTGCTGGGCATCAACCAAAACCTAGCGGATCTGCAGGCCAACGACGCCCAGTTTACCGACAAAATTTTGCATGCCGGTGAGGCCCTCCGTCAGGCCATGCGTGGCCGCTTGGGTAGCGACTGGCCCCAAGTCATGGACTGCATTCGTGAAAAGCTGCCGCCGCAGTCGGTATTTGTCCGCGACCAAACCATATCAGCCTACAACTGGGGCAATCAGCAGTTCCCCATTATGGGGCCACGCACGTCGATCAACCCAACTTCAGGCGCCATTGGCCCCGGTTTTCCAATGAGCGTGGGAGCAGCCATTGCCAGTCAGGGACTTAATGGTGGCACAGCAAAAGATCAAACGCCTGCCAAGACGCTGGTGGTTCACGGGGACGGCGGTTTCATGTTCCATGCCACTGAGCTGGCTACCTGTGCCCAGTACCAAGTGCCCCTCGTAATTTGCGTGTTCAACGATTCCGGTTATGGCGTTCTGCGCTATCTGCAGCAGAACCGCTTTGGTCGCATAAACGAAACCGACCTGGGCAAGGTGGCATTCGCGCAAATGGCCCAGAGCATGGGTGTGCCGGGTGAGCGGGTCGCCAGCGTTGCCGAATTTGCCACGGCGCTGGATACCGCGCTGTCGGTGCAGGGGCCCTATCTCATTGATGTGGACATGGAGCACTTTGCGCCCATGGAAATTTCCGTGATGCCCAAGAAAAAGGATTGATTGAGCCTCAATCGATACGCGCTCTTGGGCCGTGTCTTGATCGCTTTTAGGCGTTCTTGGTACGGCCAGATTTTGTCTCTCAGCAAAAGTGCGGTGTGCGCCTCCGCTTGTCGGTTGCTGCGATATTTTTCCTTGGCTCGTCTCGGCTTTTGCTTCACAGTTGCCCGCCTATGACCGCCCTCACTGACGCCGTAAAAGACGAAATTCAAACCGCCTACCGAACTTGGTTAGCGGCGCGGGGCTTTAAGCCCAGGCGCGGCCAACGGCAGATGATTGCGCAAATTGCCCGCAGTTTGTCCGCAGACTCAGAGCGGGTTGCCATTGTCGAGGCCGGCACCGGTACGGGCAAAACGGCGGCCTATTGCCTTGCCGCCATTCCAGTAGCGCAGAGCCTGAACAAAACCATCGTGCTCAGCACGGCTACAGTAGCCCTGCAAGAGCAGGTAATTTTGCAGGATCTACCCGATATCCAGCAGCGCGCTGGGCTGAAATTCAGTCTCACTCTGGCCAAGGGTCGGGGGCGTTATCTGTGTCTGAAACGCCTAGACGATCACCTCAAGTATCAAGATCAGCAGGAAATCCCTATTTTTGATGCCACCGATGAAGACCATACGGTGCTGTATCAGGAAATGCTTAACCGCTTCTCCCAAGGCCAATGGGACGGCGAGGTTGATAGCTGGGCTGACGGCATGTCCGATGCAGCCTGGTCGGGAGTCACAACAGACCATCGGGGCTGCAGCAACAACCGCTGCTCGTTTTTTAAGCAGTGTCCGTTCTTTCGCGCGCGCGCTAATTTAGAAGGCTCGGATGTCATCGTGGCAAATCACGATCTGGTGCTAGCAGATCTGGCCTTGGGCGGCGGTGCCGTGCTGCCAGAGCCAGAAGATTGCATCTACATTTTAGACGAAGCCCATCACATTGCGGACAAAACCCAGAACCACTTTTCCGCTAACGCGCGACTCAACGGCACAATAGTGTGGCTCGACAACGTTAATAAAGCGCTAGGCTCAGTAACCCAGCGTTTTGGCCGACCGGCAAACTTAACCAGTTTAGCCACTGCGGCAGCGGCGGAAGCGGAGTCCCTCGCCAGCCACCTGCATGCGCTATCCGATGGCCTGAATACACTGCCGTTCGAGAGCAAGGAAGAAGACCGTGAGGTCTACCGTTTTCCTCAGGGCGAGGTGCCGGGCACGCTAATGGACCTCGCCATGGCCGTGCTGCCTTCCATGGGCAAGCTGTGTGACATTTTGGAGCAGGCCCACGACTTGCTGCAGGAGGCTGTGGCCGGCAATGTCGATTGGCACAACGCTTACGAGGCGGAGGATTGGCTAGTACCTGTAGGCCAACTACAAAGCCGTGCTCTGGCAACGCGCGCCCTGTTTGAAGAGTACGCCCTGGGTGCGGGTCGTCCACGACGTTATGCTCGCTGGCTCAACCGCACGGCCTACGATGTGGAAATGGTCAGCGCGCCCATTGAGCCGGGTAATATTTTGCAGGAGGTGTTGTGGCAGCGTTGTTACGGCGCGGTATGTACCTCCGCCACCATCACCGCTCTCGGTCGTTTCGACCGCTTTATCGAGCGGGTGGGATTGCAACCCAGCGTGCCGGCCTTGGTGATTCAAAGCCCGTTTAATTATCCCGAGGTGGCGACCTTTCATGTGCCGAGCATGCGCTCGGACCCCAGAAATTTTGATGCGCATACCGAGGAAATAACCCAGCTGATCCCCGAGTTGCTGCAGCGGCATATCTCCGCCTTGGTGCTCTTCACCTCTTGGCGTCAGCTCAACGCCGTTATTGCGGCGCTGCCGAAGACGCTGGTAGATGGGCTGCTGGTGCAGGGTGAGGGCAGCAAGCAGGCGTTGTTAGTGGAGCATCGTCGGCGTATCGATGCAGGCGAGCCGTCTTATTTGTTCGGCGTTGCCAGTTTTTCCGAGGGGCTCGATCTTCCCGGCGACTATTGTCGCCATGTGATTATCGTCAAGCTGCCTTTTTCAGTGCCTGACGACCCGATCGATCAGGCAATTGCCGAATGGGCCGAAGCCAAGGGCCGCAACCCGTTTTACGAAATTTCGGTGCCGGATGCGTCGTTAAAATTGGTTCAGGCCTGTGGCCGTTTGATTCGCAGCGAAAGCGATTACGGCACCATATCCATGCTCGACAAACGCATTGTCACCCAACGCTACGGTCGCGCCTTAATCGAGTCGCTACCGCCGTTTCGTCTGGACCTGCCGGCTTAGTTTGGGTTGCCCGCAAGCTCCTTGCCAGCGCTGCCCTCGTCGCCAAACGCGCCATCGCTGTAAATCAGTAACCGCTGGTCTGTAACGCGCTGCAGAACAGTCTGTAGAAACGCCAGCATATCGGTCTTGCTCAGGTTGCCGACCCGCTCAGCAATTTGCTGGTTACTGTCGAAGCGGTAATTCTCTTCGGCCATATTCCGCCAGTAACGCTGACTGCGCTGGGCAAGATTTTTGGCTTTTTCCAACAGCCGAGTAATGAGCCCTGCTTTTTGCTGTTCGAAGGCGCTTTCCTCCATGTCGCCCCACTGCTCGATGTAGTTCTGCAAGAATTCAATTACCGCATTTTCAATGTGGGCAACACCCGCCACCGGCGACTGCACTAGGAACAGATTGCCGCTTTGGGTGTCCATGCGGCGAATGCCAGCATTGGCCACATAACCCAACTGCTGGTCTGTGCGCAGGCTGGAAAAGAAGGGCGAACGCAGCAGTTGCCCAGCCAAGGCGCTCTTGGCCCGGCTGTCGAAGCTGTCGTCCGGGTCCTGCACATACAGCAGTACTGCCGCGTCGTTATGGTCTACCTTTAGGTCAAGAGCAGACGCTTCGGTCAGTTGCACGACCGTTGAGCGCACCCGTGGCACCCGATTCAAAGGTAACAAGGTGGTGAGTAGGTCCGCTAAATTTTCCGCATCTTCTGCACTGACGTTGCCATGCAAGCCGCCAACGACGCCGAGGCTTTTGAACTGGGCAGAACGCCACTGCTGTAGGTCCGCTCGGTCGACAGTTGCCAAAAACTCGGCTTTTTGCTGTGCCGGCCAACTGCTGCCTAGCAGGGTGTTGTTCAGTGCGCTGAGCGCCTGATTGTAGGGCTTGTCCTTGCTGGCGTTACGCAGGTCACGAATCAGACTTTGCTTGATGCTGGCAAAGCGCTCTGGCTGTAGCGGCGCGGTGAGCACTTGGTCCATCACAAAGGCCAAAAATTCTGGCTGCTTATCGTTGTAGCCACTAATGCCCACGCTGAAGCCGCTGGCGCTGGCGCCAAAATTAAAGCTAAGGCCGGCCAGTAATGCAGGGTAGGTCGATTGGGTCAGGCTGTCGTTTATCAGGCGTGCGAAAAGACTGGCTAGGGTGCTATCGCGTAGCGATACGAACCCATTCGGCAGCAGCAACTCCACCGCGATATTGGCTTTTGGGGTAGTAAAGGAAACATCTGTATCCAGCCACAACTGCAGCCCCGGCCGATCTATTGCTAGGGCAATTGATTCATCATCTGATGACAACAGCGCAAGGTTTTCCGGCAGATAGGGGTTTGGCGCGGGCAATTCCAGACCGGTGCCGCTAGAGGTTTTAATTTGCAGAGGACCCTGCTTTAGCTCAAACGGCACGTTGAACCAAGGCTCATTCGATGCGGAGGCAAAATCGGGTAGCGCAAGCTCCACCAGCGCATTGGTTGGGGTTAGGCGAGCCAATAAGTTTGCAATCAACTCGGGCTGAAAACCCTCCAGCAGATAGGGCGCCACCAGCAGATCTTCTGGCGGGTAGTCGTTGAGTCGAGGTGCCATCTGATAAACGAAGCCAACGCTGGAGCCGCGTTCCTGAAACTGAAATGCCAGTTCGGCAACCTTGGCTTGCTCTGCATAGCGCCAAGCTTCTGGCGCTGTGTCACGCAGCTGCTCGAGCTGAGCAAACAGCAGACCAAGTATCGCTGGCACCTGATCCTTGCCTTGCTCGGTGAGCTTTAACTCCACGCTGAATAGGCTGCTGTTGCGGTCAAAGTCTTGGGTGCCAACGCCCAGACTCTCGATCCAGCCGCGCTGGGTCAGCAGGCTATGCAAACTGCCCTCGCCCTCGTGACCTAGCAGGTTGGACACATACTGCTCTGGTTTGGTGCGATAGGTCGCAAGCGTGTTGGGTATCGGAAAAGACACGCTCAGTCTAATGCTGTCCTTGAGCGCCTGAGAGGTTAACTGGGCTGGAATCTGCTGCTCTGTAAATACCGGCTCGGTCGGGTGGTTGGGTCCAATGTCGCTGTTTGGAATTTGACTGAAAATAGGTTCAACCAAGGCCTGCAGGGCGTCCAGCGGTTCATTGCTGAGCACTACCAAGCCCATTTGATCGGCAGAGTAGTGTTCGGCAAACCAGCTATCGAGATCGGCTTTGACATCGCCCTCAAGCGTGTTAAGAGACCCTATGGTGAATCGCGCGCCGGGGTGCTCGGGGTTCAACGCCCGCTTGCTCACCATGTAGCCGCGCCAGCCGTCATCCTTTATCTGCATTTGGTATTCCGAATGCACCGCATTTTTTTCGCGCTCAACGTATTCAGCACTCAACAGCGGGTCAATAAAGAACTGGCCAAAACGGTCCAAGCCCTCAGCCAGGCCGCTGTTTTTAATATCGAAGAAGTAGTTGGTGTGGTCTAAGGCAGTGTAGGCGTTGGACGAGCCACCGTTGGCGGTAATGTACTTTTGAAAGGTATCGATCTCGGGGTATTTGCCGGTGCCAATAAACAGCATATGCTCCAAAGAGTGAGCGAGGCCCGGGCGCGAATCCGGCTCGTGAAAGCTGCCGCGATAGACCGCCAGTGCCGCAGCAGATTTGTCGGTTTGCGTATCAGAAACCAGTAACACCTTCAGTTTATTTGGCAGCATCAGATAGCGATACTCGCGTTGATCGTTTGGGCTTTGGCGCGGTGTCACTGTCGCAACAGGACTGGCGCTTGCTAGAGGACCCGCAGTACTTGAACTTGCGGGCTTTGCGTTGCCCGTCGCAGCCCCCGGGTTTTGCTGGCAGCCGCTGGCTATGACGACAATGCCGACGACAAGCAGAAGCTGAGTTGGTAGCCGAGCTAGCGGGGAACGGTGAGATACAAGTGCAGTCATGGAGAGTTTCTCTAACGAAGAATCGTAAACAAGCGGTGTTGCAAACCGCCAGCGCCGGTGCATTTACCAAAATGGTAGCGAAGTTATGGCGTCAGTGCGATGGTACGGGTTTGGACACCATTGAGTGCAAACATGGGGACATCGGCCAGTAAAGCCAAGGGCGAATTTACTGATTGGCATGCCATTGCTGCCCCGCTGGCGCAGCGCGTGGCGAGCAGCCAGCCCGCAGCGCGGCCGCGCATTATCGGCATTGCTGGCAGTCAGGGTTCCGGCAAGTCCACCTTGGCGCGTATCGCAGTAGCGCACCTTCGGGAACAGGGCATCGGCGCTATGGCGGTGTCTCTCGATGATTTTTATTTGACTCAAGCCGAGCGTGTCGCACTGGCCGATGCAGT
>JAACDW010000169.1 GCA_009936775.1 Pseudomonadota bacterium | reverse complement strand
TCTTGTTGCAGCTGCGCGAGGCGCTGCCTGTTGCTCTGCAGGCTCTCTTCGGTGCGGGTGATATGCGAACCCAGCTCATAAAACCGCTGTTGTGCGGCGTTTACCTTGTCGGTCTGCTCCGCCGCCCCCTGCCTTTGCCGCTCAATTTCGGCTTCGATGCGGCGCTGTTCCGCCAGCGCCTTTTCCAGTTCGACTTCCAGCCCAGTAATTTGCGCCTCGCGCTGTCCGAGACTCGACTTCAAGGCCTGCAGGCGCAATACATACAGCTGGGCAGTTAACAGCGACTCCTCGGTCTTCAACGTCCGGTAGCGTTCAGCGGCCTGAGCCTGGCGCTGCAGGCGGTCAAGTTGTCGACCAAGTTCTTCGCGAATGTCGTTTATGCGCTCAAGGTTTTCCCGAGTATGTTTGATTCGATTTTGGGTCTCGCGCCGCCGTTCTTTGTATTTGGAGATTCCTGCCGCTTCCTCAAGATAAACACGCAGCTCCTCTGGTTTCGCCTCGACCAGCTGGGAAATCATACCCTGCTCAATAATCGAATAGCTGCGCGGACCAAAGCCCGTGCCCAAGAAAATGTCCTGAATGTCCCGGCGTCGGCAGCGGCTGCCGTTTAACAAATAGTTGGATTGTCCGTCGCGACTGACCTCACGGCGAATCGCAATATCGGCATAGGCTGCGTATTCGCCGCCGATCCGACCGTCGCTGTTATCGAATACCAGTTCGATGCTGGCTGCATTGTTCGGCTTGCGCGTGCCTGAGCCATTGAAGATGATGTCGGTAATGTTTTCTCCGCGCAGTTGCTTCGCGGAACTTTCGCCCATTACCCAGCGCACTGCATAGATGATATTGGACTTGCCACAGCCATTAGGACCCACAACCGCGCAGCGATTGCCGGGTAAGGTGACGGTGGTGGCGTCTACAAAAGACTTGAAGCCAGCAAGCTTGATTTGTTTGAGTCGCATCGAGTCTGTAGCACACCTAAAACGTATTCCCCAGCTTAATTCATCCGCTGGCATCGCGTCACATTTTTGTGTCGCACCGACCCCAAGAAACGACCTTATTTGGGTGGCGCTATGCGAGCCTGCAGCCGAAGTTGCGCCGCTTCGGCGTCCGCAAGCTCTAATGGTGAAGAAAGCCACTGCCAATCACCCTCTGCACCGCGGGCAACGCCACTGCTACTCAGCCTCACTAGCACTTCAAAAACTTGCGCCTGAGAGAGTGGCCGCTCAGCACTCATGCTGACCAAATCATCGAGTGTTACCTCAAAGGGCAGCAGCCATGCGGGACGACGAACGACGGCAAAGGGCATGCCTCCACCCACCGGACGCGCCAACACGAAAACTGACGCCATGGGGTCATACTCTGCTTCTGCAGTTGCCTGCACTTGCACTCGCACGCCCACTTGGCCGGCTTGGGCCGTGGCAGCGGAGCGCAGGGCCGCAATGGCATCGACGGTAGTGCGCACTCTTTCCGGTCGTTGCTCCGTATTAAGTGTGCGATTGAGCAACGTCACTGCGGCCGCGGCATCACCCTCACTGATGGCGGCAACCGCCAACATTTCTAACACCTGTGGGCTGTTTGGGTCTGCAGCCAAAATCTCGTCAGCCAGTTGCCGACTGCGAGTATCGAGCAACCCTTGGCTATTTAAGTAGCGCGCCTGTAGCCAATAAAATTTTACTGACACATCGGTGCGAGCGAATTGGTGGGCCTCGGCAAAGGCCTTTTCGGCCTGAGCAAACTCTCCCAGCTTGAGATGCGCGTGCCCAAGCAGGTACCAGCTTTGCGCATCCTGCGGCGTATCGCCAAGCCATTCGCCCAGCACTGCCTGCCAGCGCTGTAGCTCTGCGGCGTCTTGCTCTGGCGAAAGCGCAAGCACCACTTGCGCGCCTTGAATCTTTGATGCCCCAAAGCTGCCCAACTGGGCATAGACAGTTACCGCTGTCAGCACCAGTAGCACCCCGCCAATTAACAGCACATTAGCCGGTCTGCGCAGCGCGCCTGCCGTTTCCTCAGAGGCTGGGGATACGGGGGCATCGAGCGATTCAGGCGAGGTCTGTGGATATTCCGCCAGCAGCACTGCTGCCAGCTCTTCTGCTATCTCGGTTTTTTGCGCCGCATCCAGTTCTTGCTCGCCCAGTTCCTGCAGACGCTGTTCATACCAAGAGCGACTCTCGGCTGCCGCAAGCTGTGCGCTCGATTCCTGCTCACTGGCTGGTCGCAGGCGCAAGGCCGGAGCCAAAACAAACAACAGCGCGATGAGCGCCAGCAGAAAAAATATCAACACTAGCGATTGCTGCTCTGCACAGGGTGCCTTGCCGACTCTGCCAAAATGTCTTGCAGCTTGGCCTGCTGGCCAGCATCCAGCGCTGTTGCAGCACGTTGGCCCGCCCGCTGCATTCGCAGCAGCACCAGTAAGGCCAGCAATGCCAGTGCAATGGGCACCAACCAAATGTACCAAGTGCGAGCATTGAACGGCGGATCGTAGAGCACGAAATCGCCATAACGAGCCTGCAGATAGTCCCGCACCTGCTGATCACTCATGGCTTCCCTGGCCACCAGGCGGTACACGGTTTTGCGCAAATCTTGGGCAATGGGGGCATCGCTACCGGCGAGGTTCGTATTCAGACATTTGGGGCAGCGAAACTCTTCAATCAGCGCGCGATAGCGCCGCTGCTCTATCTCATCGGCGAATTCAAATGTGTCAATTTGAGATACCGCGAGGGCACTGGCTGCTGGCATCATCAGCGTCAGTAACATCAGCCATCGCATTGTCTTGCCGGGCAGATTGTTCATCGGGCTGTCGAATCCGCTGAGTCGTCAGACATCGACACCCCTAGCTGCTGAAAGCGTGGCTGCAGCTCGTCTCGCCAGATGCGCGGATTGATGTCGCCAACGCGCTTGTACACCACCTCGCCTTGAGCATTCAGCAAGAAGGTCTCCGGCGCGCCATAGACGCCCATTTCAATGCCCAGCAATCCGTCCCGATCATCAAGCACCCAATCATAGGGATTGCCGTACTGGGCCAGCCACTGTTTCGCTGCATCCGGCCGATCTTTGTAATTGACGCCTACGATTACGACATCTGTTGCCGCAGCTATACGCATCAGTTCGCCGTGCTCGCTCAAACAGGTCGGACACCATGTTGCCCAGACATTGACCATGGCAGGCTTGCCTAACAGATTATCTCTGGTGAAAGTCTGTTCCGCGTCATCTAACAGTCGCGCATTGAATTCTGGAAAGGGCTTGTTGATCAGCGCAGAGGGCAGTTGGTTGCGCGCACCTAAGTCAAAGCCAATGTAGCCAAGGCCCATAATCAGTGCGAAGACCGCTAGCGGGATATAAAAGCTGGCGCGGCTCATGAGCTGGGCGTCAGCACAACATGGTCGGCAGCGGCCTTACGGCGGCGGGCATAGCGCTTGTCGAATACCGCCACTATGCCGCCAAGCGCCATGAGCAGCGCACCGAGCCAGACCCACCGCACCAGCGGTTTGTGATGCAAGCGTACTGCCCATGCCCCGCCGTCTAGGGGTTCGCCCAGAGAGATATAGGTGTCGGCAAAGAAGCCTGCAGCGATTCCTGCCTCGGTCATCACATTGCCACCCGCGAGATATTGGCGTTTTTCCGGCCGTAGTTCGTATGCATCACTGCCATCTAACTCAGTGAGGATAAAGACCCCCTGCTGAGCTTTATAGTTTGGCCCTTGCACATCTTTCACGCCGGTAACTGTCCCTCGCTGACCCGCCAGCTCGACAGTGCTCGAGGGCGTCATGCGCACATCCGATTCTGTTGACTGGGTAGACGTTACCGCGATGCCCAGCGTTGCCATGGCAAACCCCAAATGAGCAAGCGTCATGCCCAGGTAAGCAGCGGGCAGACGGCCACGTCGCCAACGTGACAACAACTGCTGGCCATGAGTGAGCACTACCCAAGCCGATAGCGCCACCGCACTGGCCACCGCCACCGAGGCAGGATCGAGCACGAACCAAAGCAACACGCCAAGCACGGCAGCAATTGCCAAGGCTTGGTAGACACTGCCCAAGGTCTCGGCGCGAGTGCGTTTCCAGTTCAATACCGGCAAAAAGGCAAGAGCTGCGAGCAAAGCCATTCCCAGCGGCACGAAAAAGGCGTTAAAAAACGGTGTACCGATGGAGATACGCCCGCCGGTAAGTGCCTCGTAACCAATAGGCGCCAGCGTGCCCCATAGCACTACTGCTAACGAAACCACCATAACCACATTGTTGACGAGCATGAAAAATTCGCGGCTGAGCATGCTATAGCCCACTTTAACCTTTCCCTGGCCAGCTCTGGCCGCGTACAGAGACAGGGAACCTCCCACAACCAGAGCAAGGAAGATTAAAATATACATGCCACGTTCCGGATCCACAGCAAAGGAATGCACCGAGGTCAGCACGCCAGAGCGCACGATGAAGGCACCCAGCAGTGAGAAAGAAAAGGCTGTAATGGCTAGCAGCAGCGTCCAGCTTTTGAACGTGCCGCGATTCTCCATCACCGACAGTGAGTGCACTAGGGCAGTGGCCGCCAGCCAAGGCATGAATGAGGCGTTCTCGACCGGATCCCAGAACCACCAGCCGCCCCAACCTAGCTCGTAGTAGGCCCACCAACTACCGAGCGTAATTCCACAGGTCAGAAAGGCCCAAGCCATGTTGGTCCAAGTACGGCACCAGCGCGCCCATGTTGCGTCCACCCGCCCCTCCATCAGGGCTGCCACCGCTAGGGCGAAGGGAATAGCCAACCCCACATAGCCCGCATAGAGCAGCGGCGGATGCACGATCAAACCAAAGTCCTGCAGCAGCGGATTGAGGTCCGCACCGTCTGCTGGCGTTAGCGGCAGCAGACGCATAAAGGGGTTGCTGGTAAACAATGCAAAGCAAATAAAGCCCAGATTCAACAGCGATAAAATGCCTAGAGTGCGTGTAGTGAAGTGTTGCGGGTATTGGGATGAGCGCAGACAAAACGCCAGCATCCAGCTGCCCATTATTAAAATCCACAGTAAGAAGGAGCCTTCATGTCCGCCCCATGCGGCGCTGACTTTGTAGTACCAGGGCAGCAGTGTATTCGACTGATTTGCAACGTAGGCGACACTGAAATCGTCAACGGCAAAGGCGTATACCAAGGCAGCAAAGGCCAAAAAACTGAACGCCCATTGACCAAGGACCATGGACATTGCCGAGCGCTGTAGGACCTCATCAAGGGGTGCTAGCAAGCCCATGCCAGCGCCGCCGAGGGCCAACACACCGGCTAAGGTCAGGGCAAAATTACCAAGCTCAGGAATCATGCGGGTAGCTCGGTGCAGATCGCGAATCTGGAGATGCTGAAGGGTAGCCTGGCATGCTGCTTGGCGGCTTGGCGCCGGGCTTTATGCCCTGTAACTCCATGAGTTCTGGCGGCATGTAATTTTCGTCGTGCTTGGCCAGCACTTCAGTGGCATAAAAAACGCCGCCCGCGCTCAGCTGGCCTTCAACAAGAATGCCCTGACCCTCGCGGAATAAATCCGGCAAAATGCCAGTGTACTGCACGCTAAACTCAGCACCCTGATGATCCGTAAGTATAAAACTCACACCTAAATCCTCGCCACTGCGCATCACGCTGCCATCTTGCACCATGCCACCGGCGCGTAGGGTTTGCGCCACCGGGGCCTTGCCTGAAACCACATCCGCAGGAGGGTAAAACATATTCATGTTTTCCCCGGAAATTTGAATCAGCAAAGCAGTGACCCCAGCGGCGACCAACAACAAAAAAACGGTCAAATACAGACGCTGTTTACGTTTCGGATTCATCATACCCCGCCAAATTTTGCTCTCGCTCAGAGCCAGTCGCAGCCCCTCCAGACATTGTGTTACGCGCAGCCAGTTGGGTGTTACGCGCAGCCAGTTGGGCCTGCTGCTCCACGCGACGGGTGACGCTCGCAAGGGACTGTTGCGCGCTTAGCCAGGTCCACAGCAGAACCAGTGCGGTACTGCCATAGGCGAGCCAAACATACAGGCCGTGTTTGCCCATTTGTAGAAATTCAGTGAAGGAATCGAAATACATTAGCTGCCCCTGCGCCCGGCGACCCATTCGCCCACCCAACGCGCGCTGCCTTCACGATGCAGAATTTCCGCCCGCATCCGCGTCAAAACAACACACCCTGCCAGCGCGTAAAACCCCAACACCATGACTAACAGAGGTAACCACATCTCGCTCGGCATGGCGGGTTTTTGTGTCAGGCCAAAAGACGCCGGCTGATGCAGGGTATTCCACCACTCCACCGAATATTTAATGATTGGGATATTTACCGTGCCCACCATGGCCAGCAGGGCGCTGGCGCGAGCGCGCAACTGCATCTCTGCAATGGCCTCGCGCAGGGCGTAAATGCCCACATAAAGAAAAAACAGCACCAGAGTGGATACCGTGCGGCCGTCCCACTCCCACCAACTGCCCCAAGTGGGACGCCCCCACACACTGCCCGAGAACAGGGCTAGCGCTGTCACAGCCATGCCGAGGGGCAGGCTTGCAGCAATAAACACGTCGGTGAGTTTCATCCGCCAAACCAAGCCGATGAAGCCAGCGACGCCCATGCCGATATAAAGACTCTGAGCCAGCATGGCTGCAGGAACATGCACATACATAATGCGAAAGCTGTTGCCCTGCTGATAGTCTGCTGGTGCAAAGGCCAGCCCCCAAACCACACCCACCAGCAAAAACAGCAGTGCCGCCCAGCCAAATAGGCTGACCCAAAAAGAGGTCAGGGCAAAAAACCAGCGCGGCGAGCCCAGCTTGTGCCACAGACGCTTGAGCGCTCCTAACACCGGGTGCCCCTTGGATGTAATGATGCAGAGATCACATGTTTTCCCATTTGCTGCAGCAAGGCCTCTTTGGCTGATTTCCAGAGCGACGCTACTGCATTTCCAAACTGATTTTCAGACCAGCCAGCGTAGCGAAAGGAGCCAGCGCCAGAGCGCCAAGGCTGATTAAGCCAAGCACATAGGCTTGGGGCGTAACAGCGCGCCCTGTTTGGGCCGCTTCCACCAAGTCTGCACCGAATATCAGTGTCGGTAGAAACAGCGGCAGCACCAGCAAAGCCAATATCACTCCACCGCGGTTAAAACCGACTGTGACACTCGCACCAATACTGCCAAGTAAACTCAAGGCGGGTGTACCGAGCAGCAACGCGAGAGCCATCGCTGGCAGCGCTTCGGTAGATAAGCCCAGCAAAATGGCTAGCAGCGGACTCGAAAGCACGATAATAAACCCAGTGCTGAGCCATTGCATAAAAATTCGGCTTAAGACTGCGACAAAAGGTACCTGTGCAGTGACCAAAAGCTGTTCTAACAAACCACTGTCGAAGTCTCTGCGGTACATGCCGTCGAGAGCCAGCAACTGAGTCAACAGCACGAGTGTCCAGAGTATCCCGGCGGCGGCGCCTTGACTGATCTGTTGAGTGACAAGCGCAGGCGCAGCGATAGCGAACAGCGTGGCGCTGAGAAATAAAAACGCCATCGGGTTGATAACAGTTCCCTTGGCGCGACGCAGGATCTGCCATTCGCGGAGTAACAAGCTGCCCATCATAATGAAGTTTCTGCCGCCTGAGGCATCAACGTTAGGACAGTTTTTGCCGCGAGGTCGAGAGGCTGATGAGTTGCGCAAATCACCGCCCCACCACTGGCACAATGCTCTTCAATAATACGGCTCGCCACGGCCTGAGCCTCAACATCCAGCGCCGTTAGGGGCTCATCCAACAGCCAAAGTTTGCGCTGACTGAGCATCCAGCGCGACATGGCCACCCGGCGCTGCTGCCCGGCCGACATAGCCGCGCAGCTGTCATAAGCCTTGGTCACAATACCGGTTTCCTGTAGCGCATCGAGTATTCTTTCAAGGCTCAATGTGACGCCTTCAAGACCTGCAAACCAGATCAGATTCTCCACTGGTGTTAACAGTGCATCGAGGCCAAGGCGGTGGCCTTGGTAGACCGCTGGCACGGTATTATAGCTACCAGAAAACTGGCAATGCAGGCCCGCCAAGGTTCGCAGCAGCGTGGACTTTCCCGAGCCGTTAGCTCCCAGCAACTCCACATAAGCGCCCGCCTCAACCCCCAGGGTCAGCGGCGCGAACAGATCGCGGCCGTCGCGCTCACAGCACAGCTGGTTCAGGGTGAACATGGTTGGCTGTTTCAATATCCGGCTGCTAGTCCAAGCTGATGCGTGCGCCAAGGTAAAACTGCCGCGGCATCGCCGGAAAAAAACGCTGGCTGCCAAAGGCGGAATCAGCACGATCAGCGTATTGTTCATCCAACAGATTGATCACGCGCAGGCTGATTTCGGTACGCGCATTGGCCTGCCACTGCAGACGCCAGTTGACGGCATAGTGACCTTTGTAGCGCGAGGTATTCGCAGCGTTGAGGAAGTACGACCCAACCCGATGGACCTCCAGCTCATGGCGTAGTACCTCGGTAAGACGGGTACGCCATGCGGCTTGACCGATCCATCGCGGCGCAGAGTCTAGGTCATTGCCATCCATGATTTCTTCGCGGCCCGTGGCCACGCGATCAAAGTCATATTGGTGTCGAGCGTAGGTCCCACCCAGCATCAACTCGTGACGCCCAAACTGCCGACGGCCACTGAACTCCACACCCGCCGATCGCGTGCGACCGTCACTGACGTTAAAGGCCTCAGAATCTCTGAACAAGAAATTGCGGGTGCGCTCGGCGAATACCGCAAGACTCAGGCGATCGTTTTTAAAGCCCACCTCAAAAGCCGTGAGGCGCTCGCTATCCAAGTCCGCAATGGTCTGGCCACCGCGCAGCCGATAAAGTTCTGTTACTTGGGGTGGCCGGAAACCACTGCTGACGTTGGCATAAAGCAGACCCGCAGCAAGGTCTCGTTCCAGCCCCAAGCGGACGCCAACATTAGTAAAGGAATCGTCCCGACTTGCGGGTCTTGTACATAAACAGCCGCCAAAACCGCAGGCAGTACCATCGTCTCGGGTATTACCCTCAATGTGATTGTTCGCATAGTCGTAGCTCAGATGTTCTAGCCGCAGACTGTGCAGCACACGCAAGCCGTCGCCCAGCCGATAGCTGAGGTTATAAAAAGCTGCGAGCATAAGTGAATCTACATCGTAGTCGTAGTGCAGGCCCGCCGGGCGCGTGGCCACCAAAAAAGCGCTACCCGTGGTTGGCGCATCCTGATACTCCAATAAAGCACCTGACATGGCCTCAAGATGCCCGCCCACGTTGGCACTAAGTGCATCCCTCTCGATGGCATAGTCGACGATAATTCCCGCACTGGTCTGATTATTCTTCTCCAGCGGCTGGCCTGGCAAAAAGTGCTGCAAGAAGGTCATTTGCGAACGTCTAAAATAAGGCTTTAACGTCCATTCTTCGTTTACCCATTCGCTGCTAGCTCGCAGTGACCAAGCGTCGCGAAAAGCCTCCGGATTCGGATTAGACGAGCGCAGATTGGCATCCTTATAGGCTTCGAACCCTCGCACGTAGGCGCCGGTTTCCTGATGAAGCAAGGTAGCAGTCAGCCGGTTGGCCACCACCCAGGCACCCGCTTCGGTTATATGGGCGATAGAAGCCTTTTGCTGGCCATAGCCGGTACTGTCGCGGTAGCCGTTAGTCGTCGTGCCAACAAAACTTGCGCCAACAGAGTGCTCTTGGCTGCTAAAACCCCCGGACGCATTTACGCGCAGAAAATCGTAACGGCCTACCTCAATACCCAGAATCTTGCGCCGCGGCATCGGGCTTACTGAGTTTATCGCTCCATGCAGCGCGTTACCCCCAAGCACAGCGCTGGCCGGGCCGCGCCACACCTCTACGGCTTGGGCTTGCTCTAGGTTGAGTTCGAATAGATTGTTGATGTTGCAAAAGCCCTGAGGCCGCAGTGCAATACCGTCCTCAAGCAGGGCGAATTCGCCGCAGGCGCCGGAACCGGTATACACACCAGAACGAATCGCGGTGAGGTGTTCTTGCCCTGAACCACGGTTTATCCACACTCCCGGGACGCGATTAAGAATTTCACTGGGATGGGTGGCTGCAACATCTTTGACGGTTTGGGCATCGATCACGCTGATGCTGCCGCCCTCGCCGAGTCGCTGTTGCAGGCTGGAAATACCCTGCACGACGATTTCTTCAATGGCCTGATCGGCTGCGGGCAGTGTCTCATTGGCGACTGCGCCAGGCACCTGAAGGCCCACAAGAGCAAGCGAAATGCCGAAGCTTTTTAGTAATTTTGACATGAGAGCGCCGAGCGTTATTTTCCACTGCGCGAGACCATACTGACCTAGGCTAAGTGTTGCAATTGCCCTGCTGTGTCAATGCGTGCCACCTGTGCACCAAGAGTTGGATGGGGCCTATCGCGTCTCCAAGCTGATATCCGGCACGTCTTGCAAATCAACCTCCTGTTCAACGCCGCGCACCAGTACGTCGTAGCTAAACGACAACTGCATTCCTGCTAACAACGGCTGAACATTTCGCAAACGCAGCCTATGCACCGGATCAACAATCTCTTGATCTGGCCCGTTTGGCAGGGCTGCTGTCTGATACGCTGGCACGACGGGCACCAGTTGCCATACCTCGCTAGGCTGCGCTGGCGCTTTGAACAGTTCTACCTCAGCAGCTATGTTTTCAATGATTTCCAGCGCCATCGCAGGCACGTCGAAGGCCGACGTGTTACGCACGATAAGTTCGTAACGCAGCCTGTCCCCTACTGCGACCTCATCTGCATTCGGTATCTCAGCTGAGTTGGCTCGGTCACCTGCCAACGAAGATTCCGGCACAGGTACCAATACAGGTACCTGCTGAGGGGTAGCAACACGCTGGTCTGCAGCCAGACTCATGGCCCCCGCCTCGGGGCCCATACTGATAATGGGGTCTGTATGCGCCACAGCTGGCACCGTGATGGTGTTTTGGCCTAAATGAGGGCTCGAAGCGTTGGCCTGGGGCTCTATGGCTGTGGTGGGCAATACCAGTCGTTCAAATGATCCGTCCTCAAAAAGCCGATAAACCTTAGTTTCGATTTCGATAGCGCTGCCATAACCAAGGGTGGAGCAAAGGGCTAAGAGGGCCCCAGCAATATGGCGTGCTGAACATAAAAGACGCATTGGACTACTCACTCACTGGCCTGCTTGTAATTGTTTTTTTATCGCTTGCTTGTTCAGTTGTTGAGCACGATGTCTATGTGTTCGTTTTCAGGATAAAAGCAAATCTCCGCCTTGCCACCCTGCAACATGGCGATCACTCGCTGACGCTTGTCTTCCAGGGTAAAGTCCTGATGCCCGTAATCGGTGCCCTCACGCAAAATAAAGGCATCGACAACGCCCAGCAAGGCCTCTTGCGAAAGCTCGGACATTGGGATGCTGATCAAGGCTGGCTCCAGAGTACCGTCATGCTAAACCGCTAATCTAGCTGCACTGCTGCAATTCTCGCCTCGTCACTCCGCAGGCCAGCGAAGTCAAAAAGACGCCGGTCCCCCAAATGCGAGAGCGTGACATTGTTGATGCTGCGACCAATATTCTCTACTCGACCCGGATGGGTGCGATCCCAACCCGTGAGCATTTCCTTTATTACCTGCCGCTGTAAATTGTCCTGAGAGCCACATAAATTACAGGGAATGATCGGATACTGGCGATAGTCTGACCAGCGCTGAATCAAGGACTCACGACAGTAATAGAGCGGTCTGATCAAAATGTTTTGGCCATCGTCACTGCGCAGCTTGGCTGGCATAGCCTTGAGTTTAGCACCGTAAAACATGTTCAGCATGAGCGTCTCTACCACATCATCTAAGTGGTGACCTAGGGCAATTTTTGTCGCACCTATTTTCTTCGCATGGCTGTACAAAATGCCCCGCCGCAGTCGCGAGCAAACTGGACAGGTGGTTTTACCTTCCGGTGTGAGGGCCTTGACCACACTGTAGGTGTCCTGCTCGATAATATCGAAGGCCACCCCAAGACCAGACAAATAGGCGGGCAGCACTTCTTCAGGGAACCCCGGCTGCTTTTGATCAAGATTTACCGCAACAACCTCAAACTGTATCGGTGCGTGCTGCTGAAAGCTCAGCATCAGGTCCAGTAGGGTATAGGAGTCTTTGCCGCCAGACAGGCAGACCATCACCTTGTCGCCGTCTTCGAGCATGCCAAAGTCGGTGAGGGCCTCGCCCACAAGCTTACGCAACTTCTTGTGGCACTTGTTTTTTTCGTACTGACCCTTGCGCGGGTCTGCGGCTCGCGCCAGCGCTTGGGAGTTAGGCGTATGCATGCCAACGGTTGGGGCCATTTTGCACTCTTGGTTTGTTTCCGCCCTGATTATAGACCACGCAGCACGTTCATTGGCGGTGTATCGATGAGGCTGCGACTGCCTGCCAAGCCTACTAGCGTAATGATCAGCGCCCCAGCCACAGGCCCCAGCAACCAAATCCATGGATGGGCCTCGGCCTGCAGATCGAAGACCTGACTTTGCAGCATGGCGACAACTAGCTCGGCACCACATACCGCAACAATGCCGGCAAAGCTGCCGAGCACTAGAAACTCGGCAGTAAGAGAGCCACCAATAAGCGCACGAGTGCCCCCCAAGGCCCGAATCAGTCCGTGCTCGGCCATACGCGTATCACGGCTAGCCTGAATACTCGCTATCAACACCAACGCACCACTGAGCAATACTAAGGCCAGCACCAGTTCCACAGCCTGACTGACCTGCGCGACAATTTGCTGCACTTGGGCGATCAAGGCGTCTATCTCAATCACAGTAATCGTCGGGTACTGACGTAATAGCGTGTTCAGGAAGATCTTTTGCGTCGGCTCCAAATAAAAACTCGTCATATAGGTGGCCGGGAAATCCTGTAGCGCACCGGGCGAGAGAATGATGTAGAAGTTGGGCATCATGCTCTCCCACTCTAAAGCGCGAATACTGGTGACCGTTGCCCTAACCCGCCGACCACCCACATCGAATTCCAGCGTGTCGCCCAGTTGCAGCGCAAAGTCTTCCGCATACTCCCGCTCCAGCGACACTTCCGCCGCCGTACTGTCATTAGCCCACCACCGGCCAGCGATGATGTCGTTGTTCTGCGGTGCCAACACCGACCAGGTCAGTGAGCGCTCGGATGTTAGCCTCGGCCCAGAGGGTTTGCGTGGCAGCTGCTGCTGCCAGTCCTTGGCGCTTTGCTGATTTACGCTCGCGACCCGACCGCGAATCATTGGAAACAAAAACTCGCCTTCGGTGGCTTGTTCGCGCACCAGTTGACGCACCCCGTCGACCTCGTCTGCGGCAATATTCATCACAAAGTGGTTGGCAGCGTCTGCGGGCACTTGGGAGCGCCATTCATCGATAAGCGCAGTACGAATCAGCAGCAAAACCAGCAGCAACATAATGGCGACGCCAAAGATCAATATTTGCGCCGTGTTCTCTACACGCCGACGCTGCAATCCGGCCAGCGCCAAACGCCAGCCACTCTTTGCTTGCATACCGGCAACCCGCCCACCCTTGAGCAGAGCCCACGCCAGCAAACCAAAAACAAGGCAAATGGCAACAATGCTCAGCAGGGTCCATAGGGTGAGCCATAGGTCCTTGGTGTACCACACCAGCAACAGCAAACTGCCTGCCGCTGCGGCCCCATAGGATAGCCAACGGCTCAGCGGAGCCACCCCGAGATCGCGGCGGATAACTCGCATGGGGGCGACGTTTTT
>JAACDW010000168.1 GCA_009936775.1 Pseudomonadota bacterium | reverse complement strand
TGGTCTGCCCAAGACATGGGCATTCCCAACGCGGCTATCTTGCTTTTCGTCGGTTCGTTGTTTTGGATTGTTGCCTACGATACCCAGTACGCCATGGTAGACCGGGATGACGACTTGGTTGTGGGCATTAAGAGCACGGCCATCCTGTTCGGGTCGTTAGATCGATTCATGATCGTCGTTCTGCAAACTCTCGCCTTGGCGGCGTGGTTTTTAGTGGGCGTTAGCCTGAACTACCAACACGTTTTCTTTCTTGGCCTAATCACCATCACCGGCTTGTTTGTTTACCAGCAGCTGTTGATTAAGGAGCGTTCACGGCAGGGCTGCTTCGCCGCATTCAAAAACAACATCTGGGTTGGAGTCGTGCTGTTGGGCACGACCCTGATCGAAGTGCTGTAACCGCCCCATGGTCCTGTTGAAGCTGTTTATCACCCTCGGGCAAGGCATCGACACTTGCATTCGTCCGCTTCGCTGGTTAGCGCTGCTGATGGTGCTGATCACCTTTGCCATCGTGGTGCTGCGCTATGCGTTCAACACCGGCGGAGCGCTGCTGCCGGAGTCGGTCATGTACCTGCATGGCGCTTTTTTTATGTTAGCTATCGCCTTAGGCATTCGCGACAACACCCATGTGCGGGTCGACATTGTGTACAGCCGCCAAGCGACGGCTCAACAAGGGTGGATCGACTTAGTCGGGCACCTGTTTTTTTTGCTCCCTGTCGCCGGCTTTGTGGTCTGGGTGAGCCTGCCCTACGCGCAAAACAGTTGGCGGATTTTGGAGGGCTCCAGCGAGGTCGGCGGCATTCCCGCGGTATTTTTGCTCAAAAGCTTAATTCCGCTTACCGGCGCCCTGTTGTTTTTGCAGGGTCTGGCAGCAATTGCCGACATTGTGCAAGCGCAAACGCGCTCATGAACCTGACACCACTGGCGCTTTTTGCGGTGACCTTTGCCGCCCTCTTGGCAGGCTATCCTGTCGCCCTGACCTTGGCCGGTGTAGCGCTTCTCTTTGCCTTCGTCGGCACACTTACTGGCGCCTTTGATCCAAACAGCCTTGGCTTCGCCGCCGGCAGGTTGTTCGGCATTATTACCAACCAAACTCTGATCGCTGTGCCGCTCTTCGTCTTTATGGGCGTGCTGCTGGAAAAAACTCGAATCGCCGAAGATCTGCTGGCTAACTTGTCTAATTTGTTGGGCCGATACCGCGGCGGCTTGGCGCTTACCGTCATTGTCGTTGGCATGCTGATGGCCGCCAGCACCGGGATTGTCGGCGCCACTGTCGTCACCATGGGGCTGATGTCGCTGCCCATCATGCTGCAGCGGGGTTATCCGGCCAGCCTTGCCACGGGCACCATTTGCGCTACCGGCACGCTGGGACAGATCATTCCACCGTCCATTGCCCTAGTGCTGCTCGGCGACGTGCTGTCGAACGGCTATCAACAGGCCCAGCTGAACATGGGTATTTTTGCACCCAAGTCCATTTCCGTTGGCGACCTGTTTGCAGGGGCCATCATTCCTGGCCTGTGTTTGGTGGGCCTGTACCTTGGCTACATCTTGCTGCGGGTTGTGTTAGCGCCTCAGTCCATGCCCCCAGCCGAGCGCACCGAGGCGGTAAGGCTAGCGCCGGTACTCGGCGCACTGGCACCGCCACTACTGCTTATTATTGCGGTGCTCGGTTCCATTTTAGGCGGCTACGCGACGCCCACCGAAGCTGCTGGCGTGGGTGCATTTGGCGCGCTGTTGCTGGGTCTGGCCTATGGACGCATTAACGCGCAGATGCTGTCCGAAGTAGGCGCGGCGACCCTATCCACTACGGGCATGGTGTTCTTCATCCTCGCTGGCGCATCAATTTTTTCCCTCGTTTTTCGCGGCTACGGTGGCGACGACATGGTGCACGCCTTGTTCGCGCAGATGCCCGGCGGCGTGTGGGGGGCCCTTGGCATCGTCATGTTGGTGATCTTTTTGCTTGGCTTTATTCTCGACTTTATCGAGATCACCTTCGTCGTCGTGCCCATTGTGGGGCCAGTGCTTATGGCTATGGGCGTTGATCCCATTTGGCTCGGCATCTTAATTGCCGTGAACTTGCAAACCTCGTTTTTAACCCCGCCCTTCGGCTTTGCCCTATTTTACCTGCGTGGGGTAGCCCCGGAGCATGTGGCTACTACCGAGATTTATCGGGGAGTGCTGCCTTTTATTGGGCTACAGCTGCTGTTGCTGGCAGCCCTGCTGATATGGCCGGCGCTGGCCACATGGCTGCCAGCCCAGCTTTAACCCTTGCCCTTGGGGCGCCCGGCGCCGCGAACCCGCAGCGCCGTGTCACTCTCATATTGGCGTAACTAAAGCACCGCCGTTGGCTGCAAAGGATCATCCATCACCGCAAGTTGCTCGCCGCGC
>JAACDW010000167.1 GCA_009936775.1 Pseudomonadota bacterium | reverse complement strand
TTGATTCTGTAACGCCTGAGCGATACCAAAGGTTCCGTTAGCCGCCAGCTCCGTAGACATCTGTTGATCGAACATCGACTCGTAGGTCTTGGTCGCCTCGGAATCTAATAGGCCCGAGCGGTCTGTCGCTTCGCGCATACTTTTGAGCATCATGTTGATAAAGATCGACTCAAACTGTTGCGCCACTTCCTTGGTGACTTTTTCATCACCGCGCACGGCCCCCGCGCGCATCTGCGCAAGGCCAGCAAAGTCCATGGCGTTGGTCATTCTTGGGTCTGGTGTTATCGCGTCAGACATGGGCTTAGATCACCAATAGCTCAGCGCGTAAGCTACCGGAGCTTTTCAGCGCTTCGAGAATTGCGATTAATGAAGACGGACTCGCGCCCACTTGGTTCACTGCCTCAACAATGTCGCGTAGGTCTACGCCGGGTTGAAACAGAAACATTGGGTTCACTTCTTCGACCACCTCAATGTCTGCGTTTTGCACCGCTACGGCTTCGCCGCCGCCGCCGAATAGGCCAGCTTCCGGCTGCACGACTTCGTTGGTTGCGGCGATGGATACCGAGAGGCTGCCTTGAGTCACCGCCGCTGCCGTTACCTTCACCGTGCGACTAATGACGACGGTACCGGTGCGGGAGTTCACCACCACCCGAGCCTTCGGCTCGCCAGGGATAACATCCATATTTTCGATCATGCTGAGAAAGCCAACGCGTTCTGGCAAGCCCATGGGGGCGCGTACGGCGACAGATCGGGCGTCCAGTGCATTGGCGGTGCCGATGCCAAACTTACCGTTAATAGCATCTGAGATAGCGCTTACGGTGGTGAAGTCGGTCTGATGGGTATTCAACACTATGAATTCAGACTGACCAAATGGCGTCTTTACGGCGCGCTCGACAATGCCGCCGTTGGGCACGCGGGCCGTGGTGGGTACGCCGATATTAATCTCGGTACCCGCAGCATCGACCTCAATGCCTGTGGTTGTGAGCGGGCCTTGGGCCAGCGCATAAATCTCTCCGTCTGCTCCGCGCAGTTCGGTCAGTATCAAGTTGCCGCCGCGCAGGCTGCTGGCCAGACCAATGGTAGCCACGTTCACATCGACGGTCTGACCCGGCTTAGCAAAGGCTGGTAACGTCGCGGTGACCAATACGGAGGCCACGTTATCGAGCTTGGTTTTATCGTAAGCAAGATTGGCCACGCCGCGATTGAACAAGTCGTAGTTAGAAATCGGGCCGTCGACATCGACACCCAAACGATCCAGCACCTTCTTCAGGCTTTGCGCGGTGAAGGATATTTTGTCCTCGTCACCGGTACCCTGCAGACCCACCACTAAGCCGTAGCCGATAAGCTGGTTCGAGCGTGCACCGGCCACAGAAGTGAGGTCCTTGATGCGGTCGGCGGCAGCCTGATTGATCAGCACTGGCTGCAGTACCAGCGACAGGGCAAGGATCCAGAAATTAATTTTATAAGTGTTCATTAAAAGGGCCAAACTTTGTTAAAGACGCTGGTGCCCCATGGCACCTTGGCTACCGCGGATAAATCGCCGGAGCCTTCGTAAGAAATACGCGCATTGGCCAATCTTGAGGACAGTACGGTGTTGTCTGGCTGCACATCGCGCTTGTTGACCAAGCCAAGCAGTTGAATGGTCTCGCTGCCCTCGCTCAGGGTCAGGCGCTTTTGGCCCTTGATCAGCAGACTATCGTTTGGCAGTACCTGAATAACGGTTGCCGCGATGGCGCCACTCAGGGACGCTGCTTGATTGGCGGTACCGGAACCCTTGGATTCAACGGTTAGATCGGCAAAGGGTATGGCTTTGGCGGCTTTCTGAAAACGATTTGCCTGCAGACCAAAGGCTTCTTGAATGGCACCTAACGGACCATTTGTGCCTTCGCGGGTGGTTTCTACGCCGCTTTGACGCTGGGCTTGAGTCGCCTCGGTAAGCACCACGGTAATGATGTCGCCAACCTGAAAATTCTGTTTGTAGCCAAACCGGTAACGCGCACTGCTGTCGGCAAAAATCGACCCCGTGATGGAAGTGATCTCCTCTGGCATCACTGGGGTCACCGGCTCAAACGCTTCTTCGCGCAGAATTGGCGTCACACTTGGTGTCACACAACCGCTTGCCACGGTTAGGGTCGCAAGGGCCAAAAACAAAGATTTAAGGTTGTGCATTGTTACGCCTATAGGTTGTTGTTAAGGAAGCGCAGCATGGAGTCCACTGCGGATATCGCCTTGGAATTCACCTCGTAGGCGCGCTGGGTCTCGATCATGTTGACCAACTCTTCCACCACGTTGACGTTAGAGGCTTCCAGCATACCTTGGGCAATGCGGCCCGCACCCTGCTCACCGGGCACCAAGACAATGGGTGGTCCGCTGGCTTGAGTTTCACGAAAGAGGTTCTGGCCCAAGGATTCCAAGCCCGAGGCATTGATAAAGCGAGCTACCTGAATCTGACCGATCTGCTGGTTACCAGCACCATTGGCCAGTTCCACACTAACGGTGCCATCGGTGCCCACAGAAATGCTTGCGGCTTCCTGAGGAATCACAATCTGCGGCTGCAACAGATAGCCTGCACTATTCACCAACTCACCGTTTTGCGACAACTTGAAGCTGCCGTCTCGGGTATAAGCCAAGGTGCCATCCGGCTGCAATATCTGAAACAAACCCGGCCCTTCTACGGCTAGGTCTAGGGCATTTTCGGTGGCAATCATGTTGCCTTGGCCCTGCATCTTTTCTGTGGCAACGATGCGCGTACCGGTACCTAGCATGAAGCCATTGGGCGCATTGGTATCGGCACCCGTTTGGCCGCCGGCCTGACGAATGTTCTGGTACAGGAGGTCTTCGAATACCGCTCGGTCGCGTTTAAAACCATTGGTATTGACGTTGGCGAGGTTGTTGGAGATGACACTCATGCGCGTTTGCTGAGCGTTTAATCCGGTTTTCGCAACCCACAGTGAAGCATCCATAGTCTTTCCTTAATCCTTGCCGTGATCCTGTTTAGATCGTTTTCTTATTCGTATGTAATCGCGCGTGAAGCTAAGTAATTAGCTCAAACGCATAAGCGTATTGTTGGAATCACCTAGGTCGCCGAGTTCTTTGACAAGCTTCATTTTCATTTCAAAGCTCCGCACGCCGTTCATCATTTCGACCATGGTTTCCATGGCGTTCGCCGCACTGCCTTCGAGCTGACCGCTGGATACCGACACCTGCTCAGGGCCACTTTCAAAGTCGCCAGCGGGCTGTCCTAAAACTTTAAACAGGCCGTCTTCCATCTTCTCTAATGACACCGCGCTGGCATCACGCAGCATCAGCCGGTCGATTTCTTGCGGCTCTGCCACTTCTTGCTCGGGGTCAACGGCGTAGATCACGCCTTCATCAGAAATGTTCAAAATCTGGCCTTGTGGAGGCAAAATCACACCACCGGCATCGTTCATCACCGGCTCACCGGTCACCAGGGCCAACTCACCGTTTTGGTTAATCAGCAGGTCGCCGCGGCGGGTAAAGGCAACCTCGCCGGCGTCGTTCTGAACGCCAAGTACCGTTTTGCCGTTCATGAAAATGTCCGTCGCATTGCCCGTGGCGATACGACTGCCCGGTGCCAGGTTGACCGTACCCGTTGGCGCGTTAGTGGCCAGAAAACGGGTTTTGAAGCCGTCGCCATCGACGCGATAACTTTGCAACGCCATTTGATAGGCTTTTTTGAAACCAATGGTCGATACGTTGGCCAATTCGTGCACGGAATTGGTCTCGCGCATGCGCTGGGCGTTTATTGAACCCACCGCTGTGTATATGCCTTTATCCATTGCCGACTACCTACTAGCTTCGGATGTTGATAATGGCGGAGGTCAGGGCCGACGAGGTTTCAATCGCCTTGGCATTGGCCTGGAAGTTTCGTTGAGCCGTAATCAGACCAACCAGTTCGGTGGTCAGGTCCACATTCGAGCGCTCCCGCGCACCAGCGCGAATGGTTCCAAAGCCTGCGGTTCCGGCCTCACCAAAGGTCGCTGCACCAGATTTTGCCGATGACAAATAGGAACTGTCACCGTTCTGACGCAGACCCTCGTTACTGGCGAAGGTTGTCAAAACAATTTTACCTAGGGACTCCTGAGAGCCATTTGAGTAACTGGCGACAACAAGGCCATCGTCACCAATGTCCACACCCACCAAGTCACCTTCGGGAGAGCCGTCTTGGGACTGGGCTTTTACTGCGAAAGCTTGAGAGAACTGGGTGGTGCCGGTGTAGTCAATACTCAAGTTCAATGCACCGCGGCCACCTGCCAAAAACACCGTATCCAGTTGGGCGCCACCGGTAGGCGATACCAAATTACCCGACGTATCGAAGGTTAACTCACCTTTGTCCAGGAATATGGGCGAGAACTCGGGCAGAGTGGAGAAGCCATCAGCACTGGCTGTTTCAATACCGAATTCATCGATGTACTTGTTCACGGATACGCCATTTACCGTGTCTGCTGATTGGGAAGGTTTTATCCAGGTAGTAGTGGTACCTCGACCAGATCCGATGTTAGCTAGACCCCAAGTTGCGGAACCGGACACTTTGATAAAAGAGTCTGTGCCAGTTGTGCCGGATGTGAAAACTAGGCCATTAGATTCAGGGTCATATTCCACCTGCACCCCGGAAACGGTGTTGCCGTTTTCTGAGGCCAGCTGATTGATGCCCTTTTCGAGCTCGATAATGAAACTATCTAAGGTATAGCCCGAACCCGTTGGTAACACCAACGTTCCTTTAACGTCATCCACGGAAACCACAAAGGTGTTATTGGAAGCATCGACCGAGAAGTTGTTGTTTACGTTAACCGCGATCGAGGAACCACGGCTGATGGCCGGCAGCGAGACGACCCCGCGCACCGCTTCAGCTGAAGGCAGTTCCGAATACAATGAATCCGCTGTTGTTGTTACTTCAAAGCCCATGAAGTCTGCAGCGTTTAGGTTAGCTCCCAGGACGGGGTTACCGTCAGCGTCCAAGCTAGGGTTCCCATTCGCATCAAAGGTTGGAACAGCGAAATTGACATCGATTTGGGAAGTGTCCCCGGTAGTACCAGAAGAAAATGAAAAGGTTTGTCTCGCGCCGTCGTACTCAACTTTGATGCCATAACGCTGCTCATTAGCGACCCGTTGCAGCGCGCCATTGGGTGTAACAGTTTGACCATAAGAACCGTTTGAATCGACACTTACCAGAGTTGGTGTCGTTTTAAATAAATTATTGGTGGCGGTTGAATCTAACTCGACCGTATCCGAAGATTTACCGGGTGTGAAAGTGAACTCCCGGTTTGAGTAATCGTAGGCAACCGTCACTGCTCCCGCCGGCAAGTCGTTATCTAACTGCCTTTGGATAGCAGCAACTACCTGCTCTGCTGTCGCAGTCAGCCTTTCCTCATCGGCAAAATCGTCACCTAAATCGATATTGGCCACTGCTGGGGGGGTGCCCCCAGTCGTGAAGTTCACGTTAAAGGTTCGCGAGCTAGCAGTTGTCAAATCAAAAAAACGTTCGTCGCCAAATTTTACGTTCAGCTGGTTCTGTATGATCGAGGCGACCTCGACGCCTGTATAATTGCGGTTGTTATCTGCCAAGGCAGAAAGGTCAACAGTTGCCGGATTGCCAGAATTATCCACATCGACGGTCATAAAGCTCGTCAATTCAGCCTCGGTAAAGGGCACACCCGCGTCACTCAAACCAGTCTTAAAGTTAAAGCCTTGGTCTGCGGTCAAATCCTCCGGTATCTTAGCTCCCTCTACAGTGGCGGGCACTGAAGTGCGCACATCGGTTAGATCATCTAACGAGAATTTTTGAGTTTTTCGGTTTACCAACAAATCCTCAACTTGAGAGAACGGCTTGAGCACGCCATATTTGTTGACGTATAGCAGCTCACCATTTTCG
>JAACDW010000166.1 GCA_009936775.1 Pseudomonadota bacterium | reverse complement strand
GCTGCGACATGCGCATTATGGCCGACAGCGCCAAGCTCGCTGCCGCCTTCACGGCTCGGGGCATCGTGCCCGAGTCTGGCGGCACATGGATTTTGCCCCGGCTTATTGGCTGGTCGAAGGCCAGCGAAATCATCTTTACCGGCAAAACGTTAACCGCCAGCGAATGCGAAGATATGGGTCTCGTTTCTCATGTTGTTAATAACAACGAAGTGGGAGCGCAGGCGCGAGAGCTTGCCAAGCGTGTGGCGGCGCAGGCGCCGATGGCGGTGCAGGCTTCGAAACGCATGATGCGTATGGGCATGAACGAGAATTTTGATGACCATGTGCATCATGTTTTCTTACAGTTGCTACCGCTGTTTCAATCAGAAGACTTTAAAGAAGGCATGGCCTCTTTTATGGAGAAGCGCGAAGCCAACTTTACCGGCCGCTAAAACAATTTTACGGCGCCATCCGGCGCCCTACGGAGGACACTATGACCCAGGCATACATTATTGACGCAGCGCGAACCCCCAGAGGTATCGGCAAGGCCGGCAAGGGCGCGCTATCAGAGTTTCATCCCAGCAGGCTCTTGGCCAAAGTATTTGAGGGCATTGGCGAACGCAACCAACTGAACACAGCCGACATCGACGACGTGGTCGTAGGCTGCAGCTCTCAGGTTGGCAAGCAAGGCTCCTGTGTTGGCCGCATGGCGTCACTGGACGCCGGCTGGGACACCTCGGCATCGGCGGTGACATTGGACCGTTTTTGCGGCTCTGGCATTACATCGGTAAATCTGGCGGCAGCCAACATCATGAGCGGCATGGATGACTTATGCGTCGCCGGTGGCGTGGAGATGATGTCCTACACCGCCACACGCGCACCTGAAAACAACAACCGCACTGTAGACGGCGGCAACCTGCACCTGCGTGATATTCATCCGCAGCCGCATCAGGGGATTTGTGCGGATATGATCGCGACGCTGGAAAATTTCAGCCGTGAAGAATTGGACGCGCTGGCAGTGGAGTCGCAGAACCGCGCCCAGCACGCCATTGCCAGCGGTCACTTTGACCGTAGCGTCATGCCGGTCTACAACGACGACGGTAGCGTGGCGCTAGACCGAGAGGAATTCCCTCGCCCGGGTACAACGCTGGAAAGTCTGGCAGCTCTGCCGACTGTTTTCTCGCAGTTTATGCAGGCTCCAATTGATGACACTGGCGAATCGTTCCAGCAGTTGGTAGCTCGCAAATATCCTGATCTGGACATCAACCATGTGCACCACGCTGGCAACAGTTCTGGTGTAGTCGACGGCGCTGCGGCGCTGATCTTAAGCAGCAAGGACTACGCCGACAAAGTGGGCTGGAAGCCACGGGCGCGCATCATTTCCATGGCCACCGTGGGCGGTGACCCAACCCTGATGTTGAACGAGCCGGTTCCAGCGGCGCAAAAAGCACTGGCCCGGGTAGGCATGACAACTGACGATATCGACCTGTTTGAAATCAACGAAGCCTTTGCAGTGGTTGCCGCGAAGTTTATTCGCGACTTGCAGCTGGATCCGGCCAAGGTAAATGTCAACGGCGGCGCCATGGCGCTAGGCCACCCCATTGCGGCAACGGGCTCCATTCTCATTGGCACCATGATTGATGAACTGGAACGCCGCGACCTAACCACAGGGCTTATCACCATGTGCACGGGTGGCGGCATGGCTCCTGCCATTATTATTGAGCGCGTTTGAGTCGCATAGCCGCGAGCGCTCTCAGTCAGCGCGGACCTACAAGGCCGGTCCGCCTGACTGCGTTGTTCTTTATCGGCCTAATGGCTGGCTGTACAGCGGACCCTGAGGCAATTCAGGCACAGGCGCTACAGGCCGCTTCCCAGTGGTTTACCCAGGCCAGTGCTTGGCAGGTCGAAGATAGCGTCGAGCCTCCAGCCTGCCATGCCTTTGGCTTAGTAAAATTTCCCGACGCTGACTGCACCGACATGGCCACCCACGCGGGCCGATTGGATAATGCTAGCCGCACCATTGCCAGCGTAAAGCTGCGCGACTGTTTTGGTCAGGGCAGCGCCGAGGTCTGCGGCGAGTTCGCCGAAATTTGGTTCGACAGCAAGACCGAAGACGGTGTCGGCATCCGCGAGGGCATGGTGCTGAAGCGTGACAACGAGCAATTTCGCATGTACTGGTATCGATCCGATACCCTTTTCACCGAGCTGACCCGTCAGGCTGAACGGGCCGAGGCCAACACAGAAGTTGGCCGCTTGGCCGCCAGCCAAGAACGCCTTGAGGCGGCCTATACCCAAATCGTCGAGCGCGACCCCGGTGTCTACACTTATCCGCCCTGCATCGACGCCAGAGTCAGCAGCGCCGTCATGGTCGGCGAGCTGATGGCAATGTCGAACGTAACGGTGCAGGCACTGGATCAACGCGCTGAGCAATGCAGCAAGGATCTTTGCTTAGCCTTAGTTGGCAAGCGCATTGCGGCTCTGTGCCTCTAGGCTAAAGGGCTGGGACCCCGTGTCTTTGGGCGTTGGGCCTACATTCGTTTGAACTGGTAGCCATAGGCTGCACTACTGCGCAGGCGTTCGGGCCGCTGTCGCAGAGTCACTGTGTAGCGGCCCCGAAAGTCGCGTTTGGCGTTTAAAATCTGATCAACGCGCACAATCACACTACGATGAATCCGCCAAAATGCGTCAGGATCTAAACGTGCCGCCAGTTGCTTCATTGGCATGCGCAGCAAATGTTCCCGGTCTGGGGTAAATACGCTGGTGTACTTTTGCTGAGCCTGAAAAAACACCACCTCATCTACCGACAGCAGCTCGGTAACGTCGTCTAATCCCGTGCGCAGCCAAACCAGTGAGAGTAGCGATAGTGCCCCATTTCATGGGCGGCTGGGCCATTGCGATAAAGCGTACCCTGCAAACGCTCTGGCCAAACTCCGCTGACTTGAGCTTAGGCCTGGTAGCGCTCCCGCTCGCTGTGGGCGTAACCCACAAGCCATGGCTGCGCGAGCAGCGCCCTGCCAAATTCCCTCTGGCGCACACTGCCACTTGAGACCGCACTGGACTTAACCGGTTGCGCAGCAACAGCCATGCCGCCTAAAAGCGTACTCTTTAACAAATTTCGTCGTTGCATCTGCTTAACCTCAGTCGCTCATACGGATGTTCAACACGGTTTCGCCAGCCAACTCAAATTTTGCCTGCTTCCATTTGGCGGGACCTAGCAGTCCTAAGGCATTGTTGGAAAACGCCCTAGGTTCTTTGGGAATCCCGATAAAATTTGTGTCCAGTTCACCGTCGCTATTGCGGTCATGCACGAGCCGAGCAGCATAGTGGCCAGCAGGTAAGGCAAGCTGAAACGTCATGGCGCCTGCCTGCGCAGACTGTATTAAGGCCACTGTTGGATCGGCGTGATCAAACTCCGCCTCGCTGCCGAACACCTGTAGCATGACCTGACCTTCGCTGGCGGTAAAATTGCTCACGCGCAAAATCAGCGTGTCTGCGGCCACCGTTGATGCAAGCGGCACGGTGAAAAGTATGACCGCTGTATAAGTCAGCATTTTGCGAATCATTGTATTTTGCTGTTTCAACTTAACTCCCCTTATTTCGGTATTGGTCAGCCGACTGTAAACACGATGGTCGACGCTCGCAGGGTGTTGCGACGAAACGATGTAGAAAGCGAACAAGGTGCTTTTTTCGGAATAAAGCCGAAGCCAAACGCACTCAAAGCGTTGACGCCTCGTGGTGGTCCAACGATTATTGTGCTGTGAACGGTCCTTTTTTGGTCGTCAGTACAACGGAGAAAAAAATGAGTCGAGCCCAACTGGCTGACGAATTTCGCCAGGAAACCCGCGCGTGGCTTGCCGACAATTGCCCTGAGGGTGCACGTGGCCCGGGTCAGATTCCTTGGGGGAGCAGCAAAATTGCACTGCAGCGCGACAGCGCACTGTGGCTTGAGCGGATGGCAGAACGCGGTTGGACGGTACCCACTTGGCCCAAGGCCTATGGAGGCGCGGCGCTGCACAAAGACCTTTACCCTATTTTAATTGATGAGCTCAAACGCATTGGCGCCCGCACCCCGCTAACGGGGCGAGGGGTTAACTACATTGGCCCAACGATTCTGGAGCTCGGTAGCGACGCCCAGCGGCAACGCTGGTTGCCCGGCATTGCTCGTGGCGAGGGCGGCTGGGCCATGGGTTATTCTGAACCGGGGGCCGGTTCCGATCTGGCGAGTTTGGCCTGCCGTGGCGAGTTAATTGGCGATCAATATCGTTTGAACGGGCGCAAGGTATGGACATCTGACGCCATGCACTGCGACTACATTTTTGTCCTCATCCGTACGGACACCAGCGCACCAAGACACGAGGGCATCAGCCTCATTCTTGTTGATATGAACCAGAGCGGCGTCGAGGTTAGCCCTATTCGTCTGATCTCCGGTGAATCGCCATTCTGCGAAACTGTGTTCAACGACGCACTGGCAGCGTCCGATGACATTGTTGGCGGAGTAAATAAGGGCTGGTCTGTGGGTAAACGCTTGCTGCAATACGAGCGCTCTACGCATGCCGGCATCAACACCTCGGGCTCTCAGGGCGGGCGCTCAGCCGCCAGCCCGCTGCCCGCGCTTGTGCAGCGCTATCACAGCGATGCGAGCGGGCGGATTGACGAGCCCGCCCTGCGGCGACGTGTCCTTGATCACCAATTGGCATTCAAGGCCCAACAACTGACCCAACAGCGAGTGATTCAGGAAACCGCTGCCAGCGCGCCGGGGTTTGCTTCGTCTGCGGTAAAGCTGTCCAATGCCTTAATTACCCAAGAGGGTGACGAAATTTTGGTAGCCGCCATGGGTAGCCAGGGTGCCGGGTGGTCTGGCGAGGCATTCCAAGATACCGAATTATCGGCCACCCGTGATTGGCTGAAACAAAAGTCTCTGACCATTGCCGGCGGCACCAAGGAAGTTCAAATGAACATTATCGCCAAACGCGTACTCGGGCTGCCCGACGCATGAGTGCACCAGCAAACACAGCCTATGACCAGACCCATGACTTCGCCGCAGTAAACGGCATTGATCTGCATTATCTGCTGCAAGGCAACCCAGCAAACCCAACCTTGGTGCTGGTCAACATGGCCAGCCACAATCTCACTTGCTGGGAGATTGTTCTAGAACCGCTATTGAACCATTTTCAGGTACTGCGTTTCGACCTACGCGGTACAGGCAAATCTGGCTGGGGCGCAGAAGATGAATTCAATTTTGCGCAGTACGCCGACGACTTGGCCGCTTTATTGGCGTACTTACATATCTCTTCGGCGTTCGTGGTGGGTGTCGCCTATGGCGCGCGCAGCGCCGCGCAATTTGCGCTGCGGCATCCTCATGAGCTTAGTGGACTGGGTTTGTTTGATGTGGCGCTAACGCCGCCAGTTAACCAAGGCGATCAAGGAGCCCTGGGGGCACAGGCCATGCAGATGCTCAAGGCGGCGGGCATCGAACCGCCACAGCGGCAAAAATACTGGCGCTTTTATGAAAATCGGGACGCGGCGCTTAGCTGCCATTCTGCCCATCAGCGCGAAGGCGATACCAACGCCCTCCTGCACCAGATCGCCGCCCCCACCTTGGTCGCCTGTGGACGGCAGGATATGAACTTAGCCGCTGCGGAAGAAATCGCCGGGCTGATTAGCGGCGCGCAGTTTCAGGTAATGGAAATGACCGGTCACGGTTCGATCTTTTACCGCCCGGATCTTTTCGCTGAGTTGGTTATTGGCTTTAAGGCTGTCCTCGGCACCAGCCGCTAGGGCTGTAGGCGTTCAATCAGCCAGCCGCCCGCCTCCGGGCGATACTGCAAGCGATCATGCAGTCGGTTTTCTCTACCCTGCCAAAACTCGTACTGATCTGGCTGCAGACAGTAGCCGCCCCAGCTTAGTGGTCGTGGCACGCGCTGCGGGTGCGCCTCACTCAACTGCAAGTAACGCTGCTCCAAAAGCTGACGGCTAGCCACCGGCTGACTCTGGGCAGAAGTAGCCGCAGCAAGCTGGCTACCCAGCGGACGTGAGTAAAAGTAGGCGTCTGTTTCAGCCTCGGACAGCTCGGTTACAGACCCCCGCACCCGTACTTGGCGGTCAAGCTCGCGCCAGTGGAACAGCAGCTCGGCCCACGGGTTACCTGCAAGAGCGGCGCCCTTTGCGCTGCCCTTATCAGTAAACCAGCGAAAGCCAAGCGTATCGAGACCCTTCAGCAGCACAGTGCGCACCGACGGCATACCATCTACCGAAGTCGCCACGGCCATGGCGCTGTAGTCCAGTACCTGAGCACGCTTTGCCTCAGCTAACCAGTGCTCAAACTGCTGTAGTGGGTCCGAGCTAACATTGCTTTCATCCAGCGCACCATAGCGATACTCGCGGCGTAACTCAGCAACGGCAAATTCTTTGGCAGGTAGTTGCGGCACAGACATAGATTCCTCTCACTCATCAAACTTCAAGCAAGGTTTAGGGTAGGCGCTTCGCAGCAAAAGGACCAGTGGCCTCAGTCTGCAGCCGGACTGCGATAGGCCCAAACAGGTGAGAACATAGCCCCATAGACAAACAGAATGGCTGACAACAGCATGGCAGGTATTAGCGCGTTGAGGGTTCCCGTAGCCTCAATCAGCCAGCCCAGCACAATGGCACCCAACGGCGCGCTGCCCACCAAGCCAATGCTAAACACCGCCAGAATACGCCCCAAATAGGGTTTCGGTGCAGACTCTTGCACGATACTGCGAGCCAAGTTGGTGGTAATACCCATGTTCAGCCCCCAGCCGATGGTGGCCACTACCAGCAACCAGAACGGTGGCTCGATCCACATCAAAAATATCACCAGGATGCGCGACAATTGCATTACTAGGAACAGTCGACCCGGCCGCAACAGGGGCTGATAGCGCAGCAGCAGAATGTTGGACAATGTGGCACCAGCGTAGAAAACCGCCATCAACAGCGCCAGCAGCCAAGCCGTGCCGTCGTAGATTCGGGCGACGATAAAGGGGAATACGGTGATAAAGGCACCCGCATTAAAGATGCTGGAGGAAAACGTAATGGTGAGGACGTGAAAAATAACTGGGTGCTCGATGGTCGCTCGCAGGCCTTCACGAATACCCGCTATGGCGCTGGGAGCATCGGCAGATTGGCCCACTGCGGCGGCAGACGGTGCAATAGGTACGCGGATCATCATCACGCCGGCCAAACAAAAACCCACTGCCTGCGACAACAGCACTGGGGCAACGCCGACGCTATCTATTTGCCCCGCCAAAATCAGACCGACTACCTGCACCACGAAGCCAATGGCCGTGGCCGCAGTAACCCCCTGCTGAATGTTGTTGCCCGCGATGCGGTTGAGTAGCGCCTGCTGACCGGGCATGGAATAGGAGGTAACAACCGTCATCCCCAGACCCCAAAAAATCACGCTGGCCACACCCAACCACTGCCACTGCTCCATAAGCACCAAAAACAGAGGAAATATCGGTGCCAGCAAATAAATACGGATCAGTAAGCGGCGTGCGTCCTGACGATCTGCACTGGCTCCACCGGCCAACATCAGCAGAACTCCGGGCAGGCCAATGATGGCCTGAATCAGGCCCACTTGATCGGCAGGCAAAAGTAAAATGCCAATGAGAATCCAACTCAGCAGCAGCTGTTGCATGGCCATGGCCATACCTGAAAAACCAGTTGAACCTAGGTAGGCGCGAAATGCCGAGTTGCGCCATATCGATGCATCAGAATTCTGTATTGTCATTACTCTCCCCCACTCGAGCATGTCCCCCATGCACCACCAACGCAATGCTTGTGTGGTATGGCGACCGTACCAAGGCGCTAGCCTTGGCTGCTTTGCAGGGCAAAAAAAAGCCGGGACCCTGCCCGGCTGTCAAATCACTCGCAAACTGACGCTACTGTATTTCCAGCAACTCCACCTCGAATACCAAGGTTGCATTTGGGGGAATGGCCCCACCGGCGCCGCGTTCCCCGTATGCTAGCTCAGGCGGAACCACCAAACGCCACTTGGAACCTACACCCATCATTTGCAGCGCCTCGGTCCAGCCCGCGATCACGCCATTCACAGGAAATGAAGCCGGACTGCCACGGTCTACCGAGCTGTCAAATGTCGTACCGTCGAGCAAAGTACCGTGATAATGCGTAACCACCGTATCGGTCACTGAGGGTTTTGCTCCGGTGCCTTCTACTATCACTTCATATTGCAGCCCTGAAGCGGTCGTTGTGACTTCTGGCCGCGCGGCATTTTCCGCCATGTAAGTCTTTCCCGAGGCTTCTTTTTGCTGCACGAGTGCATTACTGAGCACGCTCATCAGACGTTCTTCCTGCTCGACAGGCACTTGGGACTCCACTCCGGCTATCGCGTCCTTGGCCCCTAAGGCATAGGCCTGCATATCGACAATATCTCCGCCTTGGGCGGCAATTGATTCCGCTTGGCGAAAGCCAATGAGATAGCTTGCGCTTGCGACTTCCGACGAGGCATCAAAAGTGGAATCCGACATATCGTTCTCCGGTTGCTGACAGCTCGCTAGCGTAACACTGGCTGAGAGCAACGCAGTCACTACAAGGGGTGCTTTGAAGGTATTTTTCATCCGAGTCTCCGATTGAGATGTTTAAGCTTTGGGGCACTTCCGGGCACTTCACGCGGTGCGCTGCGACGGCTAAACTGCCCCGACGTTATCGGGTCTTTCTCGCCTGGTGTGCAATCGCCAAGCTAAAAGGATACGTCAGCGGACTTAAAATTACACGGCGATACCAGACCACCATGAAACCGAATAGACCACGCTCGGCCTCTGGCGCCCCAAAGCGATTGCTTTCGGCTTCGCTAACGATCCTCGTCTCACTTTGGACGCCCCAAGCATTACCGGCTGAAACGGCAGTTGCACAAGCTCCAGTGCTTGCGCCACTGGCCACCCATCCACGCACGGCGCGAATTGTAGTGGAGCAACTGCGGCGCAACCACTATGTCGACCTGCAGATGAATGACTCGCTCTCTAGCGAGATGTTCGACAATTATCTCGAAGCCCTCGACCCAGGCCGCTATTACTTCTTGGCCAGTGATATTGCCGAGTTTGAGGCCTATCGCTTTGAACTGGACAATGCGCTGCGACGCGGCGACTTAATCCCAGCCTATCGAATGTTCAACCGCCTACAGGAACGCCTGATTGAGCGCACCGACTACCTACAGGCTCAAATTGCAGCGGGCTTGGACAAGCTCGCTTTTGATACTGACCAAACGATCATGATCAAACGCGAAGAAGCGCCCTGGTCGACCAGCCCAGTGGCTCACGACGATCTCTGGGATCGGCGTCTGAAGTCTCAGGTCCTGAGCATGAAGCTCGGCGACAAAGAGCTTAGCGACATTGCGGAAACGCTGAGTAAGCGCTATCGCAACCAGCGTAAGGTTGCCTTGCGCAACCGCAGTGAGGACGCCTTTCAAACCTTTATCAATGCTTTCGCAACAACCTTCGACCCGCACACCCAGTATTTTTCACCGCGCACTTCGACCAACTTCAACATCAATATGTCGCTGTCGTTAGAGGGTATCGGCGCGGTACTGCAAACCGATGAAGACGCGACGAAAATTGTGCGCTTGGTGCCCGCAGGACCAGCAGATAAATCTGGGGCGCTAAAGCCGGCTGATGTTATCTCCGCCGTTGGTCAGGGTAGTAGCGGGCCGATGATCGACGTAGTTGGCTGGCGTTTGGACGATGTTGTCGAACTGATTCGCGGACCCAAGGACTCTACCGTGCGCCTGGCGGTTAACGACGCCGATGCAGAAAATGCCGAGCACCGCATTGTCACCATTGTGCGCAATACCATCAAACTTGAGGAACAGGCCGCCCAAGCCAATATCATCACCATCGAGGAGGCTGGCCAAACTCGACGCATTGGTGTGATCGACATACCAACGTTTCACTTGGACTTTAAAGGCCAGCAGGAGCGCGACCCGGACTACCGCAGCACCACCAAGGATGTGCGAAAACTGGTTAAGCGTCTGACCGCGCAGGGTATTGACGGCTTAGTCATCGATCTACGCAACAATGGCGGCGGCTCGCTACAGGAAGCCGACACGCTAACGTCGGTATTCATACCATCCGGCCCCACGGTGCAGGTTAAGTCCAGTCGCAGTAATCCAACCATTTACCGCAACGATGACGATAGCGTGATTTACGGCGGCCCGATGGCGGTCCTGGTCAACCGCCTTTCTGCATCGGCATCCGAAATTTTCGCCGGCGCCATGCAGGATTATGGCCGAGCCTTGGTACTTGGCGGCCAAACCTTCGGCAAGGGAACGGTGCAGACCATGATTCCGCTGAATCGCGGCCAACTGAAACTCACTGCGGCGAAGTTCTACCGGATCTCGGGCCAAAGCACTCAGCATCAAGGTGTGATTCCAGATATCGACTTCCCCTCGCTGTTCGACAAAAAGGCCATTGGCGAAAGCACTCTAGACGGTGCCATGCCTTGGGATGTGATCGATGCAGTGGGCTACGCGCCCTACAGTGAACTGACTCCCTATCTGGCCACATTGCAGCAGCGTCATGTAGAACGAGTTGGGGACGACCCGCACTTTACCTACTATCGTGCTTTGATGACCAAGGCCGAAGAAAAGTCTGGTCGGACCCACTTATCTTTGAACGAAGCTGCACGCCGGAACGAGAAAAAGCAGGACGACGCGTGGCGACTAGCAGTTGAAAACACCCTGCGCACGGCGACCGGCAAGCCAGCAGCGGCAACTCTCGATGAGCTAGAAGCAATGGAAGAAGCCGAGGAACTGGGCAACACCCGCAACGAAGACAGCCTCGCCGCCACCTCTAACGCCAACGACCCTGACCTGCCAACCGACCAGATGGATGCAACGACTGAGGACCCACGCAGTGCCGAGGCTGCGAGCGCCAGCGACCTCATCGAGGAAATCGACGACGACCCCATGCTGCGCGAGGCAGGTCGAGTCCTCAACGATCTGATCGGCTTACTCCGCGGCCCTCGACCGGAACAGACCCTGACCGCCGAGGCGCTGCCTAAACGCGCGCCACCTGCGGGCTAGCTGTTGCTAACCCTCATCGGCAACTGCCACCTCGGGCAAGCGCTGTTTTATTGCCTGCATTAGCGCTGACTCAAACGCCGCAACACTCATCGTATGTTGGTCACGCTGGCCGTAGCGCCGCAACGTCACCGTACCGTCTGCCACCTCTCGCTCGCCTATAATCAGCAAGTTTGGGATTTTACGCGTCGCACCCTGCCGGATTTTCTTTGGCAGGGTGTCGTTGGAAGGTGCCAGTTCCGCCCTTACCATCTGGCCACGCAGTCGCCGTATGATGTCGTTGGCGTAAGCGTCGTACTGCTCTGACACCGTTAACATCTGCACTTGAATCGGCGCCAGCCAGGTGGGAAACGCGCCACCGTAGTGTTCAATGAGAAACGCTACCATGCGCTCGTGGGTACTAAACGGTGCGCGGTGAATACAATATGGCGTATGCTCCTCACCGTCTGAGCCGACATATTTCAGATTCATACGCCCGGGCACCGCAAAGTCCAACTGCACCGTTGACACCGATTCCTCACGCCCGGTCACCGTGTTGAACTGAATATCAATCTTTGGTCCGTAAAACGCGCCTTCGCCAATACCCACCTTGAAGTCGATACCAAGCTCCACTAGCACCTCTTCCAAAATCTGCTCCGATTCCTCCCAGGCCTTGGGATTATCCACGTACTTTTCTTTGCCCTTAGGGTCTTGAGGATCCCACTTAGACAGGCGCACATGGAATGTGTCGAGTCCAAGAATGTCATAGGCTTCTTGGTACATGCCCATAATGGCTTTGAACTCGTCCTTAATTTGCGCCGCCGTGCAGTAGATGTGCGCATCATTCATGCACATACCGCGTACCCGCACTAAGCCACTGACTGCCCCAGAATCCTCGAATCGATAAACCTGCCCGTACTCGGCCAAACGCAACGGCAGATCACGATAGCTTCGCGGCTCCGCGTCGAACACCTTGTGGTGATGCGGACAGTTCATCGGGCGCAGCCGATAGGCCTCTTTCACTCGCGGACCGTCGGCACCTTCAGTTCGCTCGCCGTCGGCCTCCGCCTCTTCCATCAGCTCCATTGCCGGATACATATCGTCCGCGTAATAAGGCAGATGACCCGTGATGTGGTAAAGCGATTCCTTAGCCAAGTGCGGGGTTGCCACGCGCACATAGCCCGCCTTGAATTCGAGCTCTTTGGCAAGGTTTTCCAGCTCATCACGTACAATGGTGCCGTTAGGTAGCCACAGCGGCAGTCCCTTACCAATGTCGTTATCAATGGCGTAAATGCCCAGTTCGCGGCCTAGCTTTTTGTGGTCGCGGGCCAAGGCCAACTCATAAGCCTCTACATGACTGTCAAGGGTTTCCTTATCCAAGAAAGCCCACGCATAAATACGCGTCATCATCACGTTGTCTGAATTACCGCGCCAGTAGGCGCCAGCCACGCTGCGAATTTTAAAGCCATCGCGGGGAATATCCTTAGTGGTATGCACATGTGGCCCTTCGCACATATCCAGAAACGGCCCATTGCGATAAAAGGTGAGGCCGTCTAAGGCATTCTTGTCGATCAGCTCGCTGCCGTATTCCTGCTTGTAGGGCTCGCCCATTTCGGCGATGCGAGTCAGCGCTTCTGCGGCGCTTAACTCCTCGCGGTCAAAGCGCTGCCCTTTCTTAATGATTTTTTTCATACGTCGAGTCAGATCAGGAAAATCTTCCTCAGTCAGCGGCTCGGATAAAATAAAGTCGTAGTAAAAACCGTCGCGAATTGGTGGTCCAAAACCCAGTGTGCTGCCAGGACGCATTTCCAGCACCGCTTGGGCCATGACGTGGGCAAGGCTGTGGCGAATTTTGTACAGCTCGTCGTGCTCTACTGCTTCCCCTTCATGCTCATAACCCGCTACTTGACTGGACATGCGATTCCTTGGTCTGACTAGAACTCGTGCGGCCAGTGTAATGCCTCAGGCCCCACCTAACTAGTTCTGCGCGACAAAACCGCCGGCCACCGAGCAAAAAAATCTGCTGGGTCCGCATTTGTCGGCCAAGCCAAAATTTGCACCCTCAGCGCAGAAATCGCTTGAGGTGACCTGCGCCCTCATTAGACTGCGACCATGACAAACAGCAAATCAGGCGGCGGCAAATCTCGCAAGCCTGCCAAAAATCACCCTTGGAAACTCGGTCTGTCTGGCCCGGTGTCCTATGGCGGCAAAAGTCGCGGCAGCTGGAGTGGTTTCTATCGACCGCCAGAAGCCGACAGCCCGGTAAAAACCCT
>JAACDW010000019.1 GCA_009936775.1 Pseudomonadota bacterium | reverse complement strand
TGACAAGAGGTATTTTTTGTCTGGTGCGGTTCTGTGTAAACCCGCGGCGGGTTTCGGTTGCTGCTGCATTTTTTTGGGGGGGGGGGGGCAGTACAGGGCCAATGCCTGTCTCTTCAGACAGCAAGTGATCTACTGATGGGTCGTTATGACCGTGTTCGATTGCAGCGCATCGACAAACATATTGTTGTCAAAGCGCATGCTAGCTCGCTGTGGGAACTTACGGTTGGTTGAAAACCGTTTAGGGTTTGCGGGCGACAACCTTGATCTCGGCTCGGGCGCCGGGGATAACCAGTTCAGTGATACCGATCCATGTGGAGGCAGGATAGGGTTCTTTAATAAATTCGTCTTGCGCCTTAGACATGGCCGCCACGTGTTTTTGCAAGTCGACGATGTAAAGAGTGGTGTCGATGATGTCTTCGTAGCCCACTCCAGCAGCGGCTAAAGTTTCGCCAAGAGATGCCCAAGCGCTGCGAAACTCTTCTTCTGCGCTCTCGCCGTGTCCCACCACACCAGAAAAAAAGATCAAATCGTCATGCTGTACCGCCGGGGCAAAGTGCCAATTGGCATAAGTCTTGCGAGCTGATTCCGGTACGATCACGTTGATAGCCATGGGCTTGCTCCTGTTCTATCAAATTAGCCTGCGCCTGGTCGAGTTGAGACACAAGCTAAACTATACAAACCCTGCGGGGAAGTGCCTATTCTTCTGCGTCGGTGAGGAAAATGTCCGCCAGGCCCACGTCTTGGCCAATGACCTCGCGCATTGCAGAGACGTTTTCCCGATTAACATAAAGGCTTTTCTTTCTAGCGATGATTTCCTGCTTATCGTTTATCGCAACCTCAGTATTTGCCGAGGTTCGCTCGAGCAGCTCGACTACCTGCTGACGATTTTTGGCAGCCAGACCTTGAAGTTCGCTAAGCGTCGCTTCATTTTCAACATTCAGCTCCTGCACCATGTCTGCTTCCACCAACATTGGGTTCAGAACCCCGGCCATAAGTTCATTGTTGGACTCGAGGTTTTCCTCGTTAAACTCTAGTATTTCCTGATTAAGCCCCATAATCGCGTGGTTGACTGCGATTAGTAAATTGTTCACTTGAACCATTTTTTCGTTGGCGGCCATAATCTGTTCATTGAGCGTCTCGCTGTGCAGTAGCAGGTCTAATTCGGATCGATTTTTTGCGGCCTCCACGTAATCCTTCTGCACTTGCTCATCGCAATCAAAGGTCTCCAAGATCGTTTTACGACTTGCAAAAATCTCTTCCGTATTGTGGTTTGCCAGTTGCTGATTGCCCAACAAAGCCGCGGCGTAATTGCTCAGGATCATCAGCCGGTTTTCTTCGATATAGGCTCTGGACTGATGCAGCAACGCTTTGTTGTCCATAATGGCCGCGTTCACTGCCGCTATCGCAAGTGTCGTTGCGTCTTTGCTCGCTTTCTCTGCCATCATTCCTTACCCGTTTTGTTCTTTGTTATCGTTAGTCGGTTTTTGTTCGGCTGGCGTTTTATCGCGCTCTTTCAGGGCTGCAGCAACGCCAGCTTACGATAGGCATCCACTGTATCGCGCAGCGTAGTTTGCAGGTCATAAGTTTGCAGGCCTAGCTCTTGTCGCGCCAACAGGCAGTAGGCGCGAGGTGCGTCGTAGCTAGCCTTCGCCGGCATGCCGTTTCGCATTGGCTCGCCGCCTACCGCAGCAGTCGCTGGAAACAGTACAGATAATTGTTGCTGCAACTGCCACGTAAACAGCTCGCCGCTGCGGTCCGCAGCCGCCAAGATGTAACGACTGCCATTCGCACCTACCGTGGTTTCTACGCAGAGTCGGTGCGCACGCGCAACGTCACGTACGTCGACGCAATTCCAAAGCATGCGCCCTTCACGCCCACCCTTGTAGGGCTTGCCTTGCATCATGCGTTTGATGTGATTTTGCCAACTCCACGGTTGATCATTGTTCGCCGACATGATTGGCCCGATAACGTGCAAGGGCAAAATTGCCAGCGCTTCGAAACCTCCGTTAGCTGCAGCCTCGGCATAAATCAGTTTTTCCGTATTCGCCTTGGCCATGGCATAGGCAATATCTCGGTCGAGAGGAATTTGCTCCTCATTCCAGCGCCCTTTGTAGGCTTCACCATTGTCTCCGCACCAGTCTTTTTCGGTAAACACGTAGCCTTGGTCACGCGGATGCCCGACGGCAGCAAAGGACGAAGTAAAGACAAAGCGCCTTACGCTACCGGAGCGCTTGACCGACTCAATGACGTGGGCGTTTTCTTTGAAGCAACCATCGTATACCTCTTGCGGCGTTTCGCGGTTGAAGCCCACTGTGGCACCCGCGTGGATCACGGCTGCCGCACCGGCAAACGCCTCGTCATAGCTTCCTGCCTTGAACAAATCGGCTTCGTAGAGCGTTACCTGACCTCGTAAACCAAGAGAGTTTAGCTGCATTAAATGCTGGATTTTTGTGGGATTGTTAGTATCTCTAACGCAGGCGCGAACCTCGTAACCCTGCTCCATGCAGTCGCGCACAATCCATGCACCGATATAGCCACTAGCACCGGTAACCACCATGGCGCCATCGGCTGGCGATACCGCAAACTCATGCTTTGGCATTTATCCTCCTCGTTCGTTTTTCGCGGCACTCAATCTGTGGTTTTTGTCGTCACCCTGCAACAAAATTCCGCGTAACACAGCGCTCCGTTTTTCACACACCCATCCGTTATCCGTCAACTGAAACGACTGTGTATTGAATTATGTGTTGCATCGCCGCTGCATCGGGTTGCGATGAGCCCCGCTTTGATGCCGTAGGTTAGACCATCGATCGGATAGGCATGCCGACAACCATTTGTTAGATCAGTATTTTCTCATACGCCCAAGTTGTGCGCTCCCAAGCAAACACGTTTTACCACCTTTCGGGCCACATATGCGATCAATCATTGGGCATCCGTGAGCACGGCTCGCAGATGCATGTTGATCAAAATAAGTGGCAGCGTCCTGTCGCCCCACTTTCTCGCTCTTTGTCTACCCGAACGCTGTCAAAAATAATCTTTAAGCTTTGTCCGGCAAAGCCCATTGTCGTCTGCGCACATGCCCTGTAGCGTTAAGCTATAGGGCAGGATGGGGAGTAGTTAAGTGCAGGCCTTTATCATCAGACGGTTGCTTGCCGTCATTCCAACATTGCTGTTTACCAGCGTTATTGTCTTTGCCTCTATTCGGCTGATACCCGGAGATGTGGTAGACCTAATGTTGGCGCAGAACGATATCTCCAGCGGCACAGATCGGGCGGTCATAGAGGCAGCACTCGGTCTCGACAAGCCCATTTACGAACAGTATTTCGTCTGGGTCAGCAATATTCTGCAAGGCGACTTTGGCTACTCGCTATGGCAAAACACACCGGTTGCCGAACAACTGGCGCTCACCCTACCGATTACCTTTGAGTTGGGCTTGCTCGCCTTAATCGTCGCCTTGACCGTGGCCATTCCCCGCGGCATTTACTCGGCAATGAAACAGGACACGCTGGGGGACTACCTGACTCGATCCTTTTCTCTGCTCATGTTGGCAATACCGAGCTTTTGGCTTGGCACACTGGTGATGGTGTTTCCTTCGGTTTGGTGGCGTTGGGCACCACCCTTGCAGTACACGCCGTTTTTCGAAGATCCATTGGGCAACTTGGCCCACATGCTGGTTCCTGCCGTACTTTTGGGTTTATCGCTTTCCGCCGTGACCATGCGTATGACTCGGACGATGATGCTGGAGGTACTGCGACAGGACTACATTCGTACAGCCCGCGCCAAGGGGCTCAAAGAGAATCTGATTATCTTTCGCCACGCGCTGCGCAATTGCCTCATACCCGTTGTCACTCTGATCGGCCTGCAGGCCCCTCTGCTTATCGGTGGCGCGGTTATTCTTGAACAAATCTTCGTAGTGCCAGGCATGGGCCTAATGTTGCTGGAAGCGGTGTTTCAAAGAGACTATCCAGTGGTCACCGGAGTGTTCTTAATCGTTGGTGTGTCTATCTTGCTGATCAATCTGGTCGTCGATCTGACCTATGGCTTTCTCGACCCGAAGGTGAGGCACTAAGCCATGAGTGAAGTCAGCCTGCAGGCGCCGCCGTCGAATTCGCCGTTGGCATTTCACCGCAAAATGCTGCGCCACAAACCGCTGGGCGGCATTGGCGGCCTGGTCTTCGCAATTTTTCTGTTCTGCGGCGTTTTTGCCGATGTGCTGGCACCCTATGGCATGAACGAAACCAACATGCAGAAGGTGCTGGAAGCGCCCTCCCTCGACCATTGGATGGGTACCGACCACATTGGCAGAGATGTGTTCTCGCGCATTCTTTATGGTGCCCAGCTGTCGGTGATTATCGGCTTTCTTGCTGCGGGTTTGGCCACCGTGATTTCGATAATCCTCGGGGTACTGACCGGCTACTTCGGCGGCAAAATCGATATGTTGATACAGCGTTTTGTCGACGCGTGGATGACCTTTCCTGACCTCGTACTGTTGATTGTCGTGGTCTCAATTATTGGTCCCGGCGTAACCCAGATCATCATCATTCTCGGTTGTCTATATGGTATTGCCGGTTCGCGAATTATCCGTGGCTCGACCATTGCCGTGCGCGAAAACATGTACACGCATGCCGCCCAGTCGATGGGTGCACGCACCCTTCATGTGCTGTGGTTCCACGTTTTGCCCAACGTCATGCCCGTGGTCATCGTGCTTTTTACCACGCGGGTTGGTGCGGTCATTCTTGCCGAGGCGGGGTTGTCCTTTCTCGGCTTGGGTATACCGCCACCAGTACCTACCTGGGGCAGTATGCTCAGCGGCGGTGGCAGAACCTATATGTATGTCGGGCCATGGCTCGCGCTGGCTCCGGGCTTGGCGCTGACCATAGTTGTCTACTCAATCAACGTTTATGGCGATGCCCTAAGAGACATGTTGGACCCAAGGATGCGCGGCCGATGATTCGACTTCTATTCGCTACCGTATTGGCCTGTTTTAGCATTGCAAGCTCGGCGGAGCAGCCGTCCTATGGCGGCGAGCTAAACGTTGGCACGGTAAATGTGACCCTATCCCCCTTATCATGGGATCCGGCAGACTGGACATGGAAAAGCAATCACGATCACGGCAGCGCGCGGGAGCAGTTGTTTGCTGGCGACCTGACCAAGAGCAAACGCAACGGCGGACCCTACGCCTTCATCGCAGACGCCTATCTACCAACAGCTTCCATGCGCGGCGAACTGGCAGAAAGCTGGGAGTGGGAGGACCCGCTGACTCTTGTGATCACGCTACGCAAGGGCATGATGTTTCCCGCCAAACCCGGAGTAATGAAGGCCCGAGAACTCGTTGCCGACGACGTGCTGTTCTCTTACCAGTTGGTCGATGAGAGCCCAAAGCGCATACCCACCTACTTTGACCACATAAAGAAAGTCGAGGCCCGAGACGACCACACGGTGGTATTCCACCTGCACCACTTTAACGCCGAGTGGGCCTACCGTTTCGGCTACGGCTACTACTCGGGCATCAGCCCAAGAGAAATGGCCGCAGTCGACCGCAAAAGCTGGAAAAATGTGACCGGCACAGGCCCTTTTCAGCTTGAGCGCTATGTCCAGGCCAACGCACAAATCTATCGCAAGAACGACCAGTACTGGGACAGCACAGTACTGGATCAGCAGGACTACAAACTGCCCTTTGTTGACAAAGTGGTCTATCGCATCATCAAGGACGAAGCCACCTACCTCACCGCCCTACGCACTGGTCAACTGGATATTTTAGAGGCCATTCGCTGGATCGCCGTCGACCACTTAAAGGCGACAACACCAGAACTGAAGTGGAATCGTTGGTTAGCCACGAGCGGTCAGTTCATCTCCCTAAGGGTGGACCAGAAACCCTTCGATGATGTGCGAGTGCGTCGAGCGATGAATCTCGCGGTCAATCAGCAGGAAATCGTCGACAGATTTTATGGCGGCCATGCGGAACTGATGGCCTATCCACAGCCCCCGGAATTTGGCCGATACTTCGAACCGCTAGAGCAGATGCCGGAGCCAGTGCAGCAGTTGTTCACCTACGATCCTGAGGAAGCGCGGCGGCTGCTTGATGAGGCAGGCGTCCCGGAGGGCTTCGCCTTTGATTTACAGGTTTGCTCCTGCAGCCCATCGCATATGGACTTAGTTCCTCTGATCGAAAGCTATTTCGCAAAGGTCGGGCTGAAAATCAACATCCAGCCCATGGAATACGCATCCTTCCTGTCTGCTATGACAACAAAAACTCACGGGCCTGCCTATATGATGGGCAGTGGTCACGTGAATCCGATGACTACCATCCGCAAGAGTTTTGTTACTGGACAGACATGGAATCCGTCCCAGTACTCTGATCCAGAGCTTGACGAGAAGGTCCGGGTACTGCATTTGACCCGGGACGAGAACGAACGAATCAAAATGCTACGGGGCCTGACCCGCGAGGTGCTGGAGCAAGCACCATACGTGTGGCTGCCCATTCCCTATGTGCATACGGCATGGTGGCCGTGGGTAAAAAACTATGGCGGCGAACTGCGCGCAGGCGCCGTGCGACCTTGGCCAATCTATGCGCGGCTATGGATCGATGAAGAACTTAAAGCAAAAATGGGGTTTGATTGATGGACTCGCTGTTATCCATTTCCAACCTGTCGGTAAAATTTGCCACAGAGCGAGGCAAGGTGCAGGCACTGGACGGTGTATCGTTGAGCGTTAATGCAGGCGAAACCCTAGCCATCGTCGGAGAGAGCGGCTCGGGCAAGAGTGTGACAGCACTAAGCATCTTAGGCCTGCTTGGCGATTCGGGCCAAGTCACCGACGGAGCTATCGAATTCGATGGCGAAGATCTTGTTAACGTGTCAGCCCAGCGTTTGCGGGAAATTCGCGGCAATCGCATCGCCTTCATTTTTCAGGAACCCATGTCCTCGCTAAACCCAGTGCTGACCATTGGTACTCAGGTCGCCGAACCGATTTGGTTGCACCACAAAAAATCCTGGCCAGAGGCGTTTGCCCAAGCTGGTGAGCTGCTGCAACGGGTGGCCATACCCGACGCAGCCCAGCGGCTAAACGACTATCCGCATCAGTTCTCTGGCGGTATGCGCCAGCGAGTAATGATCGCCATGGCGCTGGCATGCCAGCCCAAGCTGATTATTGCCGATGAACCGACTACGGCGCTCGATGTCACCGTGCAGGCGCAAATTCTGTCGCTGATGAAAAATCTGACCAAGGAACTGAATTCTTCGTTGATTTTAATTACCCACGACCTGGGCGTGGTTGCACGCTATGCCGACCAGGTTGCCGTTATGTACGGTGGCCGCGTGGTCGAACGCGCTAGCGCCGCAGATCTTTATAAAAGCCCCCAACACCCTTACACACAGGGCCTGATGCAATCCATACCCAAGCTCGATGGCGACCCGGGCAGTAGGCTCTATACCATCGACGGGCAGCCGCCAGATTTGTCGAAGTTACCCGCAGGCTGTTCATTCCATCCGCGCTGCCCATTCGCGCGTGAGCAGTGCACGACCGCGAAACCGAGCCTGCAAGACATTGCCCCAACCCATCAACGAGCCTGTTTTGGTTATGAGCGCTAGCAACATTCTTGAAGTCAGAGATCTGCAGGTACACTTCCCGATTACTGAAGGATTACTAAAGCGACAGGTTGGCTCTATCGCCGCCGTTGACGGGGTTTCGTTCCATATCAAACGCGGCGAAACCTTTAGCTTGGTTGGCGAGAGCGGTTGCGGCAAATCGACCACGGCCCTTTCGGTGCTGAAAATGCAGCCCATACTGGCAGGCCAAATTGTCTTTGACGGGCAAGACATCACCGACCACAGTGCTGCGCAGATGCGTGCCGTGCGACGCAAAATGCAAATGGTCTATCAGGACCCCTTCGGCTCACTAAATCCCAGAATGAAGGTAGGCGCGATTATCGGCGAACCACTGCGCGTCCATGGCATGGCTGGTGACAAAGCCCAGTATCATGGACGCATCAAGGAACTCATGAAAACCGTTGGACTGCTTGAGGACATGGCGGAGCGTTATCCGCATGAATTTTCTGGTGGCCAACGTCAGCGTATTTGTATTGCCAGAGCATTGGCCCTAGACCCCGAACTGATTGTCTGCGACGAGCCAGTATCAGCGCTAGACGTTTCTATTCAGGCTCAAGTGGGTAACTTGCTGATGGATTTGCAGGACAGACTCGGTCTGACTTACTTGTTCATCGCCCACGACCTGTCTGTGGTACGACATATCAGTAATCGGGTAGCTGTTATGTACCTGGGCCGAATCGTCGAGGAAGCCGACCGGGACACACTGTTTTCAAGTCCCAAGCACCCCTACACCAAAGCATTACTCGCTGCCGTACCAGAGGCAGACCCTGAATTGGAAGCCCAGCGCTCAGAACAGTTGATCATTGGCGAAATTCCCAGCCTGCGTTCGCCACCCACTGGCTGCACATTTCATACACGTTGCGCGGACGCCATGCCGGTCTGCCAACGCCACGCGCCCGAGCGCAAAATTAACGGCGAAACACTGTTGAGCTGCCACCTTTATTCCTGAAGAGTGTCCTAATTCCGCTTGCTTGGTGGCGTGTCGGTACAGCGCTTGGCTCTGTCAACTTGGGTGCGGTTTGTGCATTGGTGGGGATAACCAGCTGCCATGTACTTCTAACCCAGATAAGCATCGTGGGCAGGGACCTCACAGTAGTGACGCCGAAGATCGAAGCTAAAATGGGGTGGACGATTGGGCTTGAACCCATACACGACTACTGTAGTCTGCTGCAGCTTTCTGTAAACCCAATAAAATCAATGGCTTACGAAGGCACCTACTGTGGCTAACTGTCAGATATTGCATTTAGCCGTAAAAAGTTGCGCCTAAGTGGTGCCAAAAGTTTTATCGCCGCAGACTTCCTTGTAACAATTCTTGCGCACTCTTGCATCGTAGGACCAGCCTCTGGTACTCACGCTGGCAAAGACCCCACTGCGCTTCCTACAACCATCGGGCTGGTGGCCATGTAATACGAAGTAGCAATAACTTCAGTGGGCAGCGCTGAGCCGATCATCATCTGTACGATTGGATCCGGCAACATCGCCCGCCATGCTCGAAATCACCACGAGTAAGAGATTTGTATATTGTCGTCCAAAGCGGTGGAAGAGACCTTACCAAGCTTTCCCAGTTGCTCGAACACTTCCGCTAGGAATTCTCGAGGATTTATATGACCGACTTCGGGAGAAAATACCCCCGGCACGCGCATTCGCCCTTGTGACAAGAATTTAACGCCGCAAGCCAACGGTATACCGGTTGCGGCGCCCATTCCTAACTCGAACTCACCGCCCGTTTCGATCGCATCACCAACCCACGCCACTCCCACCGACGCCGGTTTGGCGTGCTTGGTCCCAATTGCCATGCCGTACATCGCCGGCATAGCTTGAGAGCCTTGTTCCACGACACCCACTGTTCTCTGACGTTCAAACCAAGTTAGCAACCCCGCTGCTCGCTCCCGACTGATAAGCCCCCAATCGACCAAGCTTAGAATGCTTTTGAGCAGCCAAGATTCGATGTCACCACCATGGGCAAGGTTGATGGACGTCTGCAGCTGCGGATAGTTATGGGGAAACGTGATGGCTTCTGGATGGCCAAAGATACGACCAGTGAAAGACGGCAATCCAGGATAATCCACCAGCACCGGAGCCAGCGGTTTGGTCAGTTCATAAGCGCTATTTCGATAAATTTTAACTTCACCGGTCATCTGCTCAATACCATGCAGCATCGCCGCATTAGTGCCCTCTTGGGAAGACTGATCTTCGGGGGTAGCACCGCCCAGATCCCAGCCGGTATACAGCATCCTCACCGAATCGAGCTCTTGCATCGCGATCAACGCCAACATATTCGATATACCAGGGCTTGCACCCAGCCCAACTATGGCGCACACACCTGCAGTTTTCGCCGCCGGGTCCAACTTAAGCATTTCTATCGTTGGCTCCCAGTCATCGCAGATATCCAAGTAATGACAACCCGAATCGATCGCCGCTTGTAATATCGGCACACCAAAACGATAGAACGGTCCACAGGTGTTTATCACTAAATCTATACCCACCATGGCCTTGCTCAGCGCTTCGGTATCATTGACATCCAAACCTACGGCGCTGACTTTATTGTTCATTTGCGCTGCAAAGCTTTGGGCGTTATGCGCATTCAGGTCTGCGATGACAATCTGCTCCACCGTATCGAAATGCTGAGCGGCAGCAACCGCGAATCTACCCATACCACCACTGCCACCAATTGCGAGAATTCTCATATCTATGCCCCACAAGTTCACTTTTTGATGCCCCTAGAGTAGCGCCCAGCGACCATCTAATGAATAACCAGTAAGGAAAGCCATTCACCAGAAGCAACAACACTCGCCGGCTCTCGTCCGCGCGATGGCATCATCTGGTGTCAGGTACAAAGATTCGTACAACGTGCGCCACTCATGCGCTTGCAGGATGCTTGAGGCCGGCAGGAAGCCAGCCTACTGCGCAAAGATTTTAGGGCACTCAATGCAGACTTTTTTGAGCGCTTACGCTCGATTTATTGACGCGGACGCGGATGCGGAGCAGGCCGCACTCTGGGCGACCATTGAATACAATCGCTCGCCGAGTGGTGCCAACGTGGTGACGCAACTAATCTGACAGGAAAACTCAATTAAATCAATAAGTTAAATGGGGTGGACGATGGGGCTTGAACCCACGACCGCCGGCATCACAAGCCGGAGCTCTACCAACTGAGCTACGCCCACCATTC